>JANOBP010000409.1:0-2725 GCA_031411715.1 Verrucomicrobiaceae bacterium
CGGTGATGGTGCCGGCAAGCTGTGCCAGCAGGGAATCCACTTCAATGGTAATGCGATGCGAAGGTCGCCCGTAAGGCTCGCCCTGATCGTGTTTTAGTACGTCTGGCAGTTCCGCAGGCAAATCCTGAAACAGTGATCCACATCCGCATCAAAGCGGACAGTTGCTTCAGTTGGTTTACCATCGGCGGCGGTGAGGGGAATGCTTTGCTTGAGGCCGATGTTGCGCACGAGCTCGAGTTGGCGGTCGAAGGTTTGTTTGATGCCATTGGTGTCGATGCTGAGGGTCAATGGCAAGCGCTGACGAATGGGCGCGGCACCTGTGATGGGGAGGTCAAGTTTAAGATCGAGTGACTCGTGGCCTTCAGGCTCGAGCGCGGCTTTGCCAGAGTGTTTTTGCCCATTGAAGGAGAATTCCCAATTCGCGGTGACTTTTTGCTGGCTTTGATTGGTTAGCTCGATGCCGGGTGAGAAGATGCCTTCATGATTGAAGGTGGTGCGTGAGTGCCAGGTGATACTGATGGGGGTGAGTGGCGTGGTGAGGTCATGAATGCGCGCCGTGCTGCCGGAGATGATGAGGATGGGCAGGCGCAGCGTGCTTTCGGTGAGTGGTTGGTTGTTGCGGTAAGTGATGCTGATGGTTTGTCTGGTGCCGGCGGCAAGGGTGATCTCTGGGCTGGCATCTTGTGGCTGCCAGGATGTGACGAGCGGTAGGACGGTGAGTTGGAGTGGCGTTTTGCCATCGTTACTGAGCTCGGCGCTGAGCGTGAGCTTGCCGGTGGGTTCGAGCTTGCTGGTGATGTTGCTGAGCTGCCATGGGACAACGGGCTGGCCGTCCATGACGTCCTCAAAAAGCACGCGGCCCATGCTGGCGTGCAGCGAGGTGCCAGCAGTGGCGATTCGTCCCTGTGGCTCGACATTGAGTTGGGTCTGATATTGCAGCACGAGGGCGGCGAAGCTGCGGTGTGTCTCCTGGATGCCCTGTGGCGGTGCGATGAGGCGTGAAAAATCACCAAGGTCAGAGAAGAGCACGCCCTCATCCGCACAAACATCACGCAGGACGCTGGTGATGCCGCGCGTGCTTGCGAGGCTGGA
Source organism: Verrucomicrobiaceae bacterium (assembly GCA_031411715.1). Lineage (GTDB taxonomy): Bacteria > Verrucomicrobiota > Verrucomicrobiia > Verrucomicrobiales > Verrucomicrobiaceae > Prosthecobacter. The sequence continues at coordinate 1,093 of JANOBP010000409.1, forward strand.
CTCGGCAGGCTCAGCAGCTTGCAACATGGGTGCGGTGACGATGATCTCGATTTTTTTCGAGCGCACCACACCGATGATGCCACGCAGGGCGCTTTCGACATCGGCGAGTGGTGTGTCGTTGAAGCTGTCTTCAAAACCGAGAGCCAAGATGACGGCATCCGGTGCGCCTTGGAAACCCTCGCTGGTCATGGCGGCAGTGGCTTGCAGCATGCTGCTGGCGCGCACGGGTTGCAGCACGAGCTCAGGTCCCATGATGGGCCGCTCTTTTGGAGCAAGGCTCGAGCCGGGGTGCACAAGCCGGACTCCGCCGGTGTAGTAAAACTGCGTGGCCAATTGCTCAGCAAAGATGGACGGAAAGCTGTGAAGGAGTGGATCGACACCGGCGTCGGCAGTTGCTCCATCAAGGCTGACATCGCCAATGACGACGAAATGGACGCGCTGACGACGGTCGAGCTTCAGCAGCGTGCGCGGGAGGAATTGTTGGAGACGCTGGCGTTGAGCTTCGGTGATCTCAAAATAGTTTTTGGGAGACGAAGTGGCTGTGGGAAGCTGCGTCTCGGCATCGAGTGCGGCGACTTTAAGTTGATCCAGCGTGGGCTTGCCAGGCGGATTGACAGCCTCGGGCGCGATCTGGGCGAAAGAGGCCGTAACGAGGAGGGCTGGGATCAAGCTGAGGCGAAAGAGAGGCATGCGGGTGCGTAAAAGGGCGAGGGGCGAGGGGAATTCCAGTGCGGAATGTGGAATGGTTTAGTCGAGTTCCCGCTGCCCGTTTAGTGCGCCGGCACGATTCCCAAATAATTACGAACCGTTGACCAGCCGGGCTCAGTGATGGTTTGACCGTCGGTGAATTGCGCGTGGATGGCGGTGGAGCGGCCGCCGTCGAGATTGAGCGCGCGCTGGATGCGGAAGCCGGGAATGAGGTCCGTGGTGGCGAGCAGGTTGGATAATTCGCCAAGGCTGGTGCTGCGAACGATGCCAAGTGCCCAAAGGTGACCGCCATCCGTGGCTACGAAGGTGCGGGGGACGTTTTTGGTGCGTTCGAGATTGGGGATGGGCCTGCTGGCATCGACGAGACGCGGACCTGCTTGCAGAAAATGAGTTGCTGAAGGATCACCACGCGATTCAGCATTCCAGTAAAGATGCGGAGTCATGCCGGAGATGGCAATGGAGCCAGTGAGAAGCTTGTTGGTCTGCCAGGAGCCCGTTTTGCGGCCATTGGCGATCATGAGGCCCAGAGGTTTGAAGTCGGGTGAGAAGAAGCCACCATTCACTCCGGCAATGGCTCCGGCGGCGTGCAGCGTGTCATCAATGGCACCTCCACCAGCCCATGAGTCCGGCTGGTCGATGACGCTCAGTTTGTAATTATGACTGTCGAAGAGAATGATCTGCCATTCATGGCCGCTGGCGGAAAATTCATGCAACCATGCATGGCCACCGATCAGCGGGCGGATGCGGCTGTTGGTCGTTCGCGCTGGAGGGCGCTGCACTTGTGATGCTGCGGGAGGTGCTGGCCCAAGGATAGGCTGCGCAGGTTCAGTATACGGCTGCGCAATAGGTGGCTGTTGTGGCGCTATGGGAGCGGCACAGGCACTCAATAGGACGGTGATGACCGCAAAGGCGAAAGAATATCGGG
>JANOBP010000410.1:0-5966 GCA_031411715.1 Verrucomicrobiaceae bacterium
AGGAGGTGCGGCAGCGTTGGAGCGTGAAGTTGGCACTGGATAAAGGCTGGCGTGATGGCTCGCGTGGGTTTGACACGGTGGTGGTAAAGCCGGCGCGGCGAAATTGGCGTGAGGTCGCTGCTTTGCATGGCGGAATGCCGCTGGTGATGACTTCGGCAATGGATCACGCTCTAGGACAGGTGTTTGCTGCCTATGAGGCTGCGTTGGCATCGGCATCCGGTGTGGCGCTGGATTTTGGCGGACTGTGCACGGAGCATTTGTTTGCTGAGGATGCGTTTTTTGAGCGGATGCAGTCACGCGGAGGTTTTTTGGATTGGGATCGGAGCGGCGGAGGCTTGGGGTTTGGTAAGGTGTTGGAATCGTTGCCGTGGCGGAGGTTGGCGCGATGAATGAGATTCTCAGTCCATCCTTTTGGCGGGGTGGAAATCACATTGCTTTGGCTCCAGGAGATGACGTTCCTTGTCTGGCTGAGTTTGTCCTGGCCGAGTTGGGCGATGGGTGGTGTTTTTTCACCACGAGCGGCACGGAGGGAGCGCGGAAGTGGGTAGGATTGCGCAAGGAGTCGCTGCTCATTTCAGCGCGGGCTGTGAATGCGCATTTTGAGGTGACTGAGCGTGATCATTGGCTGCTGGCACTGCCGATCTGGCATGTGGGTGGATTTGGGATCCTGGCGCGTGCTTTTGTGAGCGAGGGCCAAGTGACGCAGCAAATTGGGAAGTGGGATGCGGCTGAGTTTGTGAGACAATGTCATGAGTCGAGCGCGACGATCTGCTCATTAGTGCCGACACAGATGTTTGATGTGGTGGCGGCAAAATTGACCGCTCCGAAGTCGATGCGCGTGGTCTTGGTGGGTGGCGGAGCGATGAGTCGTGAACTGGAATTGGCGGCACGGCATTTGGGATGGCCGGTATGTAGGACCTATGGCATGACGGAAACGGCGTCGCAGGTGGCGGCGCAGCGGTGGGAGGGTGACATGGAGGTGTTGCCGATTTGGGATGTGAGCACGGATGATGATGGCACGCTGACGGTGCGCGGCACAGCTCTGGCGAGTGGCTATGCGCGACGTGAGGCCGGAAAGTGGCTTTGGGAGCCGATTTTGCCCGAAATTGGGCTGCGCACGCGAGACCGCGTCCGTTTGTGGCATGAAGGCACGCGGCGGTTCTTGAGCTTCGTAGGACGCGAATCCGGCATGGTGAAGATTTTAGGTGAATTGGTGGCTCTGGGACCGATTCAGGAGCGAATCGACGCTTTGCGGCTGGAAATGGGCCTGCGCGACGGGGAGGCGGTGATTTGCGATGTGCCGGATGAGCGCAGTGAAGCTAGATTGGTGCTCGTCGTGAGTGGGATGCGTGCCGATGAGGCCAATCGACTACTCATCCGACTGAATGAGGCTTTACGGCCGCTGGAGCGAGTCAGCGAGTTGCGTGAGGTTTCCCGGGTGCCGCGTGGCGAGCTGGGAAAGGTCCGTCTGGAGGAGCTACGCCAAGGGATACGGGCTTGACGGAGTGGCAATCGCCTGTACCATCCGCCCTCCCACGCCCCGGCGAAAGAACAGTCAAACACCTCGCCGTGTACCGTGGACTCCAAATACCATGCGCGAAAATATCCATCCTAAGACACACGAAACGACGATCACCTGCACTTGCGGAGTCGTTTATAACACCATCTCCACCGTTGCCAATCTGCGCATCGGCATTTGCTCGGCCTGCCATCCGTTTTTCACGGGTGAACAGCGCTTCATCGATACCGCTGGTCGTGTGGATAAGTTTGCCCAACGCTACGGCAGCACCCGCGCCCGCCGCACCGCTCCGAAGTTGGAGTCCGCTGTCGAAGAAGTTGCCGCAGCCGAAGCCTAGCGCACAGACCTGTTCTTTTAGCCAAACGGTGCCCATGCCTCGCGCAGGGCACCGTTTTGTTTTTGTCATTCACCGCCTTTAGACCCCATGGATTACGCACCAATCATCTCAAGCAAGCGCACACGCTTTGCCGACTTGGAAGACATTATAGGCCGGCCCAATTTCTTCGATGATGCGAAGAAGGCCGGCGATTTGCTGCGCGAACACCGCAGCCTGCAAAACCTGCTCAAAAGCTGGGCAGAGTTTGAAAAAGCGCAGGCTGAACTGTCTGAGAATCGCATCATGGCGAAGTCACAAGATGACAAGGAGCTCGCTGAAATGGCTGCTGCGGAGATTCCCGTGCTGGAGCAACGAATCGCCGATGCCGACAAGGCCATTCAGGAGTCCATCCTGCCGCCAGATCCGCTGGAGGGTCGTGATGTGATCCTCGAAATCCGCGCTGGCACCGGTGGCGATGAGGCGAGCCTGTTTGCAGCGGATTTGCTGCGCATGTATTCGCGCTTTGCTGAAGGACGCGGCTGGAAGATCGAGTCAATGGACACGAGTCCGTCTGATGTGGGTGGTTTTAAAGAAGTCGTCGTGAAGATCAGTGGTGAAGATGTTTACCGCGTGCTGAAGTATGAGAGTGGTGTACACCGGGTGCAGCGTGTGCCTGCGACGGAGGCGCAGGGACGCATCCACACCTCTGCGGCGACGGTGGCGGTGCTACCGGAGGCTGAAGAGGTGGATTTTGAAATCAGAGCCGACGAGGTGCGCATTGAAGTGTGCCGCTCCTCTGGCGCTGGTGGGCAGGGCGTGAATACGACGGACTCCGCTGTGCAGGTGATGCACATTCCGACTGGCACCATCGTGCGCTGTCAGGATGGGCGCAGCCAGATCAAGAATAAAGAAAAAGCTCTGAGCATCCTACGCTCGCGCTTGCTGGAAAAGAAGCAGCAGGAAGAGGCGGCCAAATACTCGGCCAATCGTCGCAACTTGATTGGCAGTGGTGGTCGTGAAGAAAAAATTCGCACCTACAACTACCCGCAGAACCGTGTGACGGATCACCGCATCGAAGTGACATTGTACAATCTCGATCAGTTCATGGAGGGCCGCATTGAGGGCATTCAGACGCAGTTGCTGGCGGCGGACATGAAGGAGCGACTGGCGGAGGCTGGTTTGAGGTAAATAAGATCACCTTGGTGAAATGTGGGTTCTAAAAGCATGCGCATCCTTTTTATCTGCTTGTTGGCTTTTGCATCGATAGCTGCGGAAGAGACACGGCTGGTATGGCAGCCCGTGCAGCGTTATTTGATCCACAAGCAGGACGTGCCTGTGCAGCTAGAGGGCGCGAAGCGGCTGAACTCCTTCACGAGATACACGCACATTGGCACGGACTTTGGCTTCCATGGACCAGCCGAGCACGAGATCGAGTGGGTATCGGACGAGATTCATGTGCGACTCGGGCAGCAGCCGGATGCGTGGGCCGGGATGTGGCACAGCCTCGCAGGCCATGCGAAAGATCTGTCACGCGTGATGGATTTCACGCGGGCTTATCCTGAAGCCATCACGCCGGAGAATCAGCCTCGAATCAGCGCGGTGATGCTGGACGCGGGGGGGCGTGGCCGGATCAAGCTGGAGATCAAAAGCGGCACGCAAGAGTTGCGTTGGTCGCAATTAATCGAGCTGACGGATGAGCAACCGAAGATGCACGTGCAGCCTGTCGCCAGTGAGTTGATGCGGGATGCAAAGTTTCTAATCTGGACAGCTGAGCCAGGGGCCGACGTGACCGTCAAGGGCCTCTACCTCGGCGTGGAGGTTCCCCAGTTGCCATGGGATGCGTATGCGTTTCTGACTTCATACGCCAAGCTCTCGCGCTGCTACACGATGAGCAGTGGCTTCGTGCGGGACCGAGCACACATTGATGATGGTGCTTTTGAATCCGTTTCCGCCACTGGAATGTTCGCGCTGGCGACGGCAGCGGCGGCGCAGTCGCCACTGAACGTCGTGAAGCCTGAATATGCGCGCTGGGTGCTGGCGCAGACGCATCAAGCCGTGCGCAGACTTGCCACCGCGCGTGGGCTACTGCCGCATTTCGTCTGGCAACTCGGCAGCGAATATCAGATCCATCCCAACACGGAATACAGCACGGTCGATACTGCCATTTACTGTCAGTCGATGCTACAAGCTGCGCAAATGCTCGGGGATGTGGCGGTGATGGCGGAGATCGAGCAAATGGTCACCAAGATCGAATTTGTCGCGCTGAGATTACCCTCGGGTCAGCTCTCCCATGGCTTGCATCATGATGGCAAAACGCTCTTGGAGTTTGGCTGGGGTGATTGGGGTGGCGAAACAGTGCTCGTGTCGCTTTTTGAGCGCATGGGGCAACCCAATTATGTACCGCCACTGGCGCAGCGACCCGGCAGCGCGTGGCAGGGCAGTGGCTTCATCTCCGAGATCCAGAGCTTGTTTCATCCTGACTTCGACAGCGATGAAGGGGATGCCCATGATGGTGTGCACTGGATGAGTGTGCGCCGCTTGGGCCTTGGCGCGCAGCGTGCGTATTTCCCGCGCACCATGCCGCAGAGCCAGGCGGCCAAGCTCGGCATCTACGGCCTCTCGGCAGGAGAGAATCAATTTGGCAATGCCTACTATGTCGGCGGCACGGAGTTGCCGGATCAGCAACTCATTCACCCACACTACATCCTCATGAGTGCCACCGTCGCAGAGAAGTCGGGTGATGTGCTGGATTTGCTCGAGCGCATGGAGAAGGCGGGCTACTTCCTGCCGTGGGGTATGGTGGAAAACCTCACCGCAGACGGTCGCAGTCATCTGGCCATGGAAGGCGGACTGAATGCCGGCTTCGAGGCCTTGGGGGCCTATCATCTCCTGACCAAGCATCGTGGCATTCCAGACGCGATCTATGAAGCCAGCCGCAAGTGCGCCGTGATCCGTCAGGCGATGAAGTTGTACTACCCGTAGGCCTTATGGACCTGACTGGGGCTGTCTTGAGACAGGTGTTGATGCAATGGATGGAGGGATAAGTCGCTTAAACCTGCGCGATTTTGCCCTTGAAGCGACACCCATTGAACTTTGAACTTGGAACTTGGCCACATAGTCGCTTACATGGGGCAATCATGCTCGAAATCAACAATCTCGCCCTGGTCGTTGCCCGCAAAGGCAAAGAGCCGCTTCACGCAATCGAACAAGTCAGCTTCATGGTGCCTGGCGGGCATTTGCTGGCGCTCATCGGGCCGACCGCCAGTGGCAAAACATCTGTGCTGCGTGTCCTCGCGGGTCTTGAGAAGGCTGAAAGTGGCAGCATCACCCTAGGTGGGCGTGATTTGATCGCCAAGCCGTTGCACCCGAACGAACTGGGCTGGGTCACACCCCAAGATGATTGTCTGCATGAAAAACTCACCGTGAGGGAGAACCTCATGAGCGCCCTCATGCTGCGAGGGGCGGCCCTCACACGGGACCAGATCGTCTCCAAGGTTTCGCACATCCTTGTGGTCATCGGCTTGGAAAACATCGCGACTGAGCGTGTCTCGACGCTGGCATTGGCACAGCGGCGTCGGCTCAAAATGGGCCTCGCGCTTGTTGGCGATCCCATTCTCGTCTTGTGCGATGATTTCACCACGGGACTCGACGTGCGCTCCGAGCGGGAGATGGAGGCGCTTATGAAACTGGTCACCAATGATCGGCCAAACCGCATCCTCATTCACGCGACGGACAGTTTATCCAATCTCGCTGCCTACGACACGGCCGTGGTGCTGCATGAAGGCTTTGTGGCCTATCATGGCCCGGCAAAAGCGCTGCCGCACTACTTCACAGTGCCCACGTATGATGAAGTCTATACCCGTCTCTCGAAACGCCCCGCTCAGCGCTGGGGTGACTCCTGGATGCGTCACCGCGACTCCTATTACGCGGCGTTCAAGCTGGGCAGCACGCCTGAAGACCTCTCCGCCGCCGAGGAGGACCTCTCCGACGCAGATCAAACCATCGTCATGAAGCAAAAAGAGTCCGAGGTTGAGGCCCAAAAAGCAACTGTGGACAATACCCCCGTCCTTCCCCTGCCCGGCCTGTTCTCGCAAGCCAAGCACCTCGTCGTGCGCCGCTGGTCGCTCCTAC
>JANOBP010000411.1:0-18300 GCA_031411715.1 Verrucomicrobiaceae bacterium
ATCCTTTTGGCCAAGGTCGCGCCGCGTATGAGGAGACCCTGGCTGATTTGGAAAAAATGCTCCCCAGCCTGCTGGCCTACATCGACAAAACCTGGAAAGCGCCTGCTTCTTGACGGCTTGACCACCTTGACCCATTGACCGATTGACCGCCTGACTTCATGACCACCCCCGCACTGCCTCACTCACTCGCCATCGGCTCCGACCACGGCGGCCTCGACCTCAAAAACGCCGTCGTGGCGCATTTGCAGGCGGGTGGTTATGCCGTGGAAGATCTCGGCACACATGACGGTGCCTCGGTGGACTACCCGGATTATGCCGAACTCGTCAGTGAGCGCGTGCTCGCTGGCCGTGCCGACGCTGGCATTCTCGTCTGCACCACGGGCATTGGCATGTGCATCGCCGCGAACCGCCACGCTGGCATTCAGGCCAGTCTGGTGAGTGATGCTGCCACAGCGGCCATCACGCGTGAGCACAACGCCTCCAACATTCTCTGCCTCGCCGGCAAAACCACCCCCGCAACCACCGCCAAAGAAATCGTCGATACCTGGTTAACGACGCCCTTCGCCGGCGGCCGCCACGGTCGCAGAGTCGATAAAATGAACACCCAAGCCCACCCCCTCAGCATCCTCGCCACCGCAGATCCTCTCGTCGCGGAAATCATCCGCGGTGAGCAGCATCGTCAGCAGAGCAACATCGAACTCATCGCCAGTGAGAACTTCACCAGCAAAGCTGTCATGGCCGCGCAGGGAAGCTGCCTGACCAACAAGTACGCTGAAGGTTATCCGGGTAAACGCTGGTACGGTGGCTGTGAAGAAGTCGATAAGGTCGAGCAACTCGCCATTGACCGCGCATGCGAGCTTTTCGGCTCGAAATTCGCCAACGTGCAGCCGCACTCCGGCTCACAGGCCAACGCCGCTGTCTATTTCAGCGTCCTTCAGCCCGGTGACAAAGTTTTGGGCATGAACCTCGCCCATGGTGGCCATTTGACTCACGGCAATCCCGCCAACTTCTCCGGCCGCCTTTACAAGTTCTGCCAATACGGTGTGAACCAGACGAATGAACTCATCGACTACGATGAACTCGCCGAAGTCGCCCTGCGCGAGCAGCCAAAGATGATCACCGCCGGTGCCAGTGCTTACCCGCGCATCATCGACTTTAAAAAGATGAGCGAGATCGCCAAGAGCGTTGGCGCTTACCTCTTCGTCGATATGGCGCACATCGCCGGCCTCGTCGCCGGTGGCGCGCATCCTTCGCCGATGGAATACGCTGACTTTGTCACCAGCACCACGCACAAGTCCCTCCGTGGACCGCGTGGTGGCATCATCCTCACGAACAACGAAGATCTCGCCAAAAAGATCAACAGCCAGGTCTTCCCCGGCGTGCAGGGCGGTCCGCTCATGCACGTCATCGCCGCGAAGGCCGTTTGCTTCGGCGAGTGCCTCAAGCCTGACTTCAAAGACTACACCGCGCAGGTTGTGAAAAACGCCCAAGCTCTTGCCGCCGCGCTCGCTGCGCTCGGTTACCGCATCGTCAGTGGCGGCACGGACAATCACCTCATGCTCGTCGATTTGCGTCCTCAGGGCCTCAATGGCAAGATCGCCAGCGAGACCCTCGACCACGCTGCCATTACCGTGAACAAAAACGGCATCCCCTTCGACACCGAGAAGATCACCCTCGGCGGCGGCATCCGTATCGGCACACCAGCCGTCACCACACGTGGCATGAAAGAGCCCGAGATGGCTCAAATCGCCACGTGGATCGACCGCGCGCTCAAGAATCGCGAAAACGCGGCCGTCCTGGCTGAGATCCGCGCCGAAGTGAGCAAGGTGAACGAGCGCTTCCCGCTGCCTTAAAAAAAACCGATTCGCTGGTTGGCAGCAAGCACGCAGGTGCTTGTTGCCGACTACTTATCAGGTAGAATGCAGCGCATGAAACCTGAGTTGATGTCGGACGATGAAATATGGAAGCTTTTCCAGAAATCCGAGCGCATTCCGGAAGAGGAGTTTGATGCATTGTATAATTTGGTGGCAGCCTACCTTAATTCGAAGGGTGGTTTTAGTGGGGATGGGCTGAAAGAGGGTTTTTCCGGCAGCCGATGGGTGGACCCAGTAGCGACACTGACCATCGTTTCTAGTGTGCCAATCACTCAGTCCCTCGCCGAGGGTCTCGTTGTGGAGTTGCGGAAGCTCGAAGGACTTCACGCCGTGATCTTCGATGGAATTGATGGCGCATCCTGTGTCACTTCCGATGGCCGGTTCCTGAGGGAGAAGCGCTAAAGTGCAGCAGGGGACTTTTCAGAGCAAAGAATGGACTGAAGTTTAATCGATTTTTCGACGGCCTTGCAGGGCTTGGTAGAGCGTCAATTCATCCACGTGATCCAGCCCGCCGCCGCCGGCGGGCATGCCTTGGGCTAGGCGGGTGATGATGACGCCTTCACGGCGCAGGAGATCGGCGATGTAGCTGGCGGTGGCTTCGCCTTCGACGTCGGAGCCGAGGGCGAGGATGACTTCTTCGACTTCCAGCTCGTGGGCACGCACTTGGAGTTCAGCGATGCGGAGATCTTCCGGAGTGACGTTATCCAGTGGCGAGAGTTTGCCTCCGAGCACGTGGTAGAGGCCGTTGAAGGCTCCGCTGCGCTCCAGGCGCAGTACGTCGGCGGCTTGCTCGACGACGCAAAGAGTGTGGCGCAGCCTTTTGGGATTGTGACAGAGCAGGCAGGCGGTGTCGCGCTCGATGAAGAAGCCGCAGTGCTCACAGGCGATGACGACTTCAGTGATGCCCGCCAACGTTTCCGCGAGCGGCATGATGCGGTCGCGCCCAGCCTGCATGAGCCACAGCATCAATCTCTCAGCACTGCGTGGCCCCAGACCTGGCAGGGACTTGAGTTGGGCGATGAGCCGTTGTAGCGGCGCTGGGTAGTCGAGTGCCACGGCAGGGGAGGGAAACAGTTATGCGGCGATCAAGCGACCATGCTTGGGCACAGAGCGCACGCTTTTGCCGCCGTCTTTGAGTGCGCTGGTGGCTAGCTCGATGAAATAGCGCACAGGCGCGTCATCACGTCCTTCGACGCTGGCATTTTGGAAGCTCTCGAGCGCTTTGTTGTTATCACCCTGACGGTATTGCACCACGCCCTGCCAGAAGGCATCACGCGCGCGTGCATCCTGCTCAGGCAGCGTGCCTTTTTCAGCGAGAAGCTCGTAAACCTCGCCGTGTGGCTGGCCACTGGTGTTGTAGAGCATTTCCATGGGGCGCACCTCCACGTTGTCCTTCACGCGGGCGTAGGTTTTAGCGCTGAGCAGCACACGGCTGCCGTAGATGGCATTTAAGTGGCACAGGCGATCTGCGAAGTCACAAACCTCACCACTGGCGCTGAAGCTCTGGAAGTCGTCCATGCCGAGCAGGCCGCACATCGCATCACCCGTGCTCAGAGCCACGCCAAAACGCGGACGCTTGCCATAACGCTGTTCCGTTTCACGCGTCAGCGTGCTGAGCTGAGCGCGCAATGCGGCGGCGACTTGAGCGGCGTGAATGGCGTGATTTTCATCGGCTATCGGAAAGCCAAACAGTGCGCGTGTGCTTTCGGCATCGCAGTCGTCAAGATAGCCGCCACGGGTGACGATGAACTCGGTGATGCTGCGCTGGAGTTGCGCACTGATTTCTTCAAACTTATCTCCATCAATCTCGCTGGCGAGTTCCGCTGGATTGAGCACGCGGCAGCTCAAGACGGAGATCTCACGTTTGCCAGTTAGCTTGGACGGATTGTCCTGATCAATGAGTTGCTCAAAGGCCTTGGTCGAGATCCGACCTGCGAAGAGGCCGCGCATGATGTGCGTGCGGTGACCATTCAGCCAACCACTGGCAGCGATGGCGGCGATGCCGGCCAGCCAGATGGCGAGAATGCCCGAAACGGGCTCAAACAATGTGCCAGTGAAGACCAGCAGGAAGGCTAGCGTGGCGCTGAGAAACGTTGCGCCGAGCAGGAATGCAAAGCGCCGCCATTGCGAGGTCATCTCGATGCATACCCACGAGGTAATGAACGCCAGGCAGGTGTAGTAGCCATATTGAATGAGCAGTGAGTGCCGCAGCGGTGCCTGCAGGATGAAGATGCGCGAGTAAAGCGTCTCAAACCACGTGGCGAGTCCGATGAAGACCCCAAAATGATACAGAGCTAAAAGTGGAGCGCAGATGAGCACTCCAATGATCATGGCGGCGGCTTGATTACGATTCATGAGGGATGGTGATTGGGGTTTCCATGGCGGGGCGGCAGGCCTGCACGACGAGCTCGCTGAGATAAGCATCAGGATGAGCCACAGCCTCGACGGGGATGGTGAATCCCGCTGCTCCCGTGCTGCGCATGACGAGCTTGAGGCCAAAGGCATAGTCTTTGAAGAGCTTGCCGCACATGGCCTCGACGTTCATGCCTTCAAGCTGCGCCCGCGCTGCAATAGCTGCCGTGGCGACTTCATCGAACTGCAATGAGAAGCCATGATCACGCTGGAAGCGTTCCGCAAAAGCGTGAACCTCATCCGCATGCGCGGCACCGAGCTCCATCACATCGTTGGCAGCGGCCGTGCGACATTTGGCCAACGCTTGCTCAGGATTTTTCACCAGTGCTCCGTCGATGTGTAGTTCCGGCAGGCCAAGGCTTGGCATCTCAAATTTAAAATCACGCAACACACGCTCCCATGTGGTGACCAGACCACGCGCGCCGGTTTTTTCTTCCTCAGCACGGCTGGCGATCTCGCGCAGCGCATCGTCTTCAAAGACCGCTTTCACGCCATAGGCAGCAAACTCGCGTTCATATTGGCGAATGAGGCTGCCCTCGGAGTTTTTCATGATCTGGAACATGTCGTCAGCAGTAAGCGGGTCACAGACGACACGCACGGGCAGTCGGCCGATGAATTCCGCCTCGAAGCCATAGTCGATGAAGTCCTTGGTGCGCACCTCGCGGAACAAATGCTCGCTGGCGGTGGGCTTGGAGTCCGCAGAGACGAAGCCGATGGCTTTACGATTGGTGCGCCGCTCGATGAGCTTTTCCAGCCCGCCAAAGGCACCGCTGACGATGAAGAGGATATTGCGTGTGTTCACCACCTCACGGCCCGTGCGGCCTTTGCGTGTATCAAACATCATCTGCATCTGGCTGCGGATGTCATTGGGTGCATACAGCGCCACCTCGGTTTCCTCCATCAGCTTGAGCAGCGTGGTCTGCACACCGCGGCCACTGACATCACGACCATGTTTTTCCGGGCCACTGCTGAGCTTGTCGATCTCATCGAGATAAATGATGCCGTGCTCGGCCAGATCGATGTCCCCATTGGCCTTGGCCACCAGATCTCGCACCAAGTCATCCACATCCGCGCCCACATAGCCCGTCTCGCTAAATTTCGTCGCATCCGCCTTCACAAACGGCACACCGATGAGATCGGCGATGTGCTTGACCAAATACGTCTTCCCCACGCCTGTCGGGCCGATGATGACGACGTTTTGTTTCGAGAACTCCAACCTCCCGCCTGACTCGGTGGCGCGGTCTTCACGCAGCATCTGCGCGTGGTGGTAATGGTCACACACAGCCGTGGCGAGCACTTTTTTGGCCTCATCCTGCCGGATCACAAAGCGGTCGAGGTATGCTTTGATGTCCGCTGGTTTGTAATGGAATTCAAATGCCTTGCCATCATCCGGCTTGGCGTCTTCGCCTGATTTTTCATCGCCATCCTCAACAGGCTTTCCGCCAGGTCCGTCAATGCGTGTGAAGAGCACCTGACCACCGAGCGTGTTCTTGATGAAGTCCTCCAGCTTACGCGTGATCTCTTCCGGCGAGGTCGGCGCTTTGGGTTTTTCAGTCTCTGGGCTTTCGGGCGTGGTGTCGCTCATGGGTAGGTTTCGGGTAGGCGTAGTTCACGCCTGAAAGTCTGCAACAAGGTAGATGAAGCACGGAAGCCATGCCGCCTGAGTGTCTCCGTGCAGTCGTCAAAATCCAGCAACTGCCGCCGATGCCCGTCCGCAAGCAATGCCAGCAATCCACGCACACGCAATCCAAGTGCCAATGAGATCGACCGTCCGCTGCGTTCATCGATCAGCAGCAGCGCTTCTGGCCGGTGCTGCCAAGCCAGACTGATCGCAGCAGCTTCTCCAGCATCCAGCGATGCGGTTTCTGGGAGTTTTTCGCCAACATGCTGCACTTTAAGAAAGTCAGGCAATGGGTCGGTCAAAACATGGCGCAGTGCTTCTGGTGCATTGGGGTGCCTGCATTCGGCAAGAACCTCCGACGGGATCACCACTTCGCCAAACAAGCATTCCAACAGGTTTACTTGCCCGAGCACTGCCAGATAGCACAGCACCGAGGTGTCGCTGATCACGGTCATGACGGCAACGGCGCAAGTTCTGACACCATCGCGGCTTCATCATAGCTGGGCCATGCGCCCATCGAAGAAAGGAAATCCTGCGCTTCCCAGCGGGAGGTCAGGCCTAGCAGCTCACGCACCTGGGCCAGTGAGAGCGCGCCCTTGCGGTAACCTTCGACAGCGACCCCTTCGAGGGCGGCATGACTTAGATCGGGCACGCCACGTTGCAAAGAGTCGCGTAGCGATTCGGGAATGAGGACTTCTAGAAGCATGCTTGGAGCTTGCCTGAAAATCAGCCCGCTGACAAGTGGCACGATGGGTGCTTGGAGGAGCTCTAAAATGGCCGTTTTCAGGGTTGCGCGAATCTCGGCACATCCCATACTCCGCCCCCGCATTATGTCCGCCCAAGTTAAAGTCGCCGTCGTAGGAGCCAGTGGATACTCAGGAGCCGAACTCCTGCGCCTGCTGCTGCGCCATCCGAATGCCGAGCTGGTGGCAGTGACTTCTCGGTCGTTGGCAGGGAAAGCACTCTCCAAAGAGTTTCCGCGCTTCCGTGGAGTGGGTGTGGCGGATTCACTGACCTTCACCGCACCTGATGCTGCCGCCTTAAAGGCCGCCGGCGCTGAAATCGCCTTTCTGGCCGTGCCGCATGGTGTCGCATCCGAATATGCGAAACCGCTGCTCGAGCTTGGCCTCAAAGTCATCGACTTGAGTGCGGACTTCCGTCTGCGCAGCGCCGCGCTGTATGAAGAGTTTTATGGCCACGCTCACCCGGCGCCTGAATTGCTTGATGAAGCGGTCTATGCGCTGCCTGAGGTGCGTGCGGAGCAAATCAAGTCTGCGCGGCTGATTGCCTGCCCCGGCTGTTATCCCACGAGCATCTTGCTGCCGCTGATTCCGCTGCTTAAAGCAGGGCTGTTGGCAGATTCACCGCTTTCCGTTGCCAGCATGAGCGGCGCGAGTGGTGCGGGCCGCAAGGAAAGCATTCCACTTCTCTTCTGTGAGGTTCAAAACAGCGTGCGCAGTTACAGCGTGCCGCTGCATCGGCATTTGAGTGAAATCGGCCAGGAGTTGGCCATCGCGGCCGGTCGCGAGGTGAAGCTGTCTTTTGTCCCGCATCTCATGCCGACACACTCGGGCATCTGCACCACGATTTTTGCACAGCTGAAGCCCGGCGCGACCGTGGAGCAAGTCGGCAGCGCATTGCACGCTGCGTATGATGCGCAGCCGTTTGTGCGTTTGCTCGGCGTGAATCAGTCTCCCGACACCAAGAACGTCACGGGCACCAATTTTGTCGATATCGGCTGGTCCTACGATGCACGTGCGGGTCAGCTCATTCTGATGAGTGCGGAAGATAACATCGGCAAAGGCGCCTCGGGCCAAGCCGTGCAAAACATGAACCTGATCTGCGGCTTCGAGGCCACCGCAGGTCTGCTTTACGTCTGATATGCCTACCAAAGCCACCGAAGAACGCGAGTGCCGCGTGCCATTTAAAATCATACAAGGTGGCGTGACTGCCGCCAAGGGCTTTCGCGCTGGCGCGGTGACCTGCGGCATTAAAAATCCTGAAGCCACACGACTCGACCTCGCGCTGATCGTTTCGGATGAGCCGACCGTGACGGACGCTGTTTTCACCACCAATAAAGTCCGTGCCGCCTGCGTGCGCGTGTGCCAGCAGCATATCAAGGAAAGCGACACGCGTGCCATCATCGCCAACAGTGGCAATGCCAATGCCTGCACGGGCGTCAAAGGCATTCAGGATGCCAAGGCGATGACCAAGGCCGTCGCCGAAGAACTCGGTGTCAAAATGCGTCAGGTGCTTGTTTGCTCCACTGGCATCATTGGTATGCCGATGCCCATTGAGCGCATCATTCCCAAAGTGCCCGATGTGGTGGCCAAGCTGAATGCTAAAGGCTCGGAAGACGCCATGCGTGCGATCATGACGAGCGACACACAGCCCAAGACCTTTGCGGTCGAGGTGCCCTGTGGCAAAGGCAGCTTCCGCATCGGCGGCATCGCCAAAGGTGCGGGTATGATCTGCCCGAACATGGCCACGATGCTTTGCTTCATCACCACCGACGCCAAAGTGGCCAAGGACGAGATGCACCGCGCCATGCGCTACGCGGTGGAGAAGAGCTTCAACTGCATCACCATCGATGGTGACACCAGCACCAACGACACCGTCATCGTGATGAGCAATGGCGCGAGCGGCATGCCCGTGATCAAAAAGAACACACCTGAAGCCGAGTTGTTCCGCTGCGCCTTGCACAAGGTGATGCTCGAACTCGCCAAGATGATCGTGTGTGACGGTGAACGCGTGACCAAGTTCGTCGAAATCCGCGTGCGCAATGCCCGCACCCAAGCTGATGCGCGCAAAGTGGCCGAAACCGTCGCCAAATCACTTCTCGTGAAGTGCTCCTTCCATGGCTGCGATCCAAACTGGGGCCGCATCATTCACGCTGTCGGCTATTCCGGTGCACGGATTCGTGAGGAACTCATCGACATCTACTTTGGTGGCCTGCTGGCTTGCAAAGGTGGTCTGGTGACGAAAACACCCGTCACCGAAATGGAGAAGGTCGTGAAGGAGCCCAAGTTCACCGTCACCATCGACCTCAATCTCGGCACCACGGGTTACACCGTCTATACGAGCGACCTCTCCGAGGAGTATGTCGATTTCAACAGCGCCGAATACTCCGCCGCCGTGCACGCGAAACGTCAGAAGGGCTTCGCATGAACTCTCAATTCGATAAATCCGCCGTCCTTCTCGAAGCGCTGCCCTACATGCAGAGCTTCCGTGGCTGCACGTTTCTGATCAAAGTCGGCGGCAGCGCCATGGAAGACCCGGTGCAGGTCGATTCGTTCCTGCGTGATGTCGTTTTCCTCGAAGCCGTGGGCATCAATCCCGTCATCGTTCATGGCGGTGGCAAGGCGATCTCAAAGGCGATGAATGAGGCAGGATTGCAGGCCAAGTTTATCAGCGGCATGCGCGTCACCGATGATGAAACGATCAAGATCGTCGAGGATACGCTCGCTCGTGTCATCAACCCAGAGATTGTGACCAAGATCAATGCCTTCGGTGGCAAAGCAGTTGGCATTCCCGGCACGGAAGTGTTTCTGGGTGAGAAAATGAAGGGCGATCTCGGCTGGGTCGGCGAAGTGAATGATTGCAAGCTCGGTTTGATTCAGGCCGCTGTGGCGGGTGAGTTCGTGCCGGTTGTTTCGCCAGTCGCCCGCGAACTCGCATCCGGCAGAACACTCAACGTTAATGCTGACCTCGCGGCATGTGGCTTAGCGAAGCGGCTCAAGGCCACGAAGCTCATCTTCCTCAGCGACGTGCGCGGTGTGATGCGCGATCCGAAAGATGACTCCACGCTCATCCCAAGCCTCGACGAAGCTTCCATCGCCAAACTAAAGGCCGAAGGCATCATCAGTGGCGGCATGATCCCGAAAGTGGATTCGTCACTCGATTCGCTGCGTGGTGGTGTGGGCAAGGTGCATCTCATTGATGGTCGGCTGCCGCATGCGCTGATCCTCGAAATCTTCACCGACGGCGGCATCGGCACGGAGATTCATTTGTGAATGCAGTCTTGCCGTTTGAAGCCAGCGTATTATTTTGCATCATGAGCATCATCGCCAAAGACAAACTTGCCGATATCATCACGCTGCCACCAGAGGCAATGCGTGAGATCATGCTGGGTATTCAGGAAGCTCTGGAGGACATTGAGGACGCAGAGGATGCAAAACGCATTCGTGGTCAGATCGAGCGCGGAGAGACCTCGGTGCATTCCTGGGATGAAGTGATGAGGGAACTAGGAATTACCGATGCCGACCTGGACCGTTCAGTTTGAAACCGCTGCCAAGAAGCAACTGCAAAACCTGGATGTTAGTCTGCGGCGTCGCATCATGTCCAAACTCGAAACGCTCAAGACCAACCCCAGAGGTTCAGGGGCCATTAAATTGAGCGGACAGCCTTTGTGGCGCGTGCGAGTGGGTGACTACCGGGTGATCTACGACATCCAAGACGACGTCCTACTCGTGCTTGTCCTTAAACTCGGCCATCGCCGCGAAATATACCGCTAACATTCATCCATGAAGGAACATCCTGAAACCGAATGGCTCTCCCAATACGTCCTGCCAAACTACGGCCGTTATGACGTGTGGCCCGTGCGTGGCGAAGGCGCTTACGTTTGGGATCGCGATGGAAAGAAGTATCTCGACTTCGCAGGCGGCGTGGCTGTGTGCCCGCTCGGTCATTGCCCACCGCCGGTCGTGAAAGCACTCACGGAGCAGGCGAACACGCTGATCCATGTCTCGAACTGGTATTGCATCGACAAGCAGGCCGAGTTGGCCCGCATTTTGGTCGAGGAATGCGTGCAGATCCCCGGCAAGTGCTTCTTCTGCAACAGCGGTGCCGAGGCGAATGAAGGCCTGCTCAAACTCGCACGAAAATACGGCCAGCAGACAGGTGGTCGCTACGAGATCATCACTTTCACAGGCAGCTTCCATGGTCGCACGTTTGGCGCGATGACCGCGACGGCGCAGGAGAAGATCCACGGCGGATTCGGTCCGCTGCCGCCAGGTTTTGTCTATGTGCCATTCAATGACGCCAAGGCACTCGAAGCCGCGATCACGGACAAAACCGTCGCCATTTTGATGGAGCCGATTCAAGGCGAAAGTGGCGTGAATGCTGTCACACCAGCGTTTTTGCGCACAGCGCAGCGTTTATGCCGCGAGAAGGATCTGTTGCTGCTCTTGGACGAAGTGCAGTGCGGCTTTGGCCGCGCGGGTGAGATGGCTGGCTGGCGCAGCATCATCCCTGGCGATGAAATTCAGCCTGACGGCATCAGTTGGGCCAAAGCCATCGGCAGCGGCTTCCCGCTCGGCTCGTTCTGGGTCAACGATCGGCGCGATTTGAGCAAGGTGCTCGGCCCCGGCTCGCACGGCACGACGTATGGCGGTTCACCGCTCGCGTGTGCTGTTGGTATCGCCACGTTGCGCACCATTTTGGACGAGAAGCTTTGTGACAATGCCAAAACACGTGGCGCAGCCATCGCGGCGACTGCGCACGGCTGGAATCATCCGCTGATCAAAGAAGTCCGCCAACTCGGCCTCTTCATCGGCTTTGAGCTCAATGCCGAAGCGATCTCCGCGAAGTCGGGCGGCAAACTGCCATCCATCTTCCTCGCGCAAAAGCTACTCGACGTCGGCATGATGGTCACGCCTGCGGGTCCAAACGTCGTCCGCTGGCTCTCGCCGCTCAACATCACCGAAGCGCATGCCGCTGAAGGGCTATCCATCTTTAAAGGCCTGCTCGATACGCTCGCCTAAATCCGAACCGACATGAAACATCTCCTTTCCATCGAAGAACTCAGCCAAGAGAAGCTCGAGAAGCTTGTCGATCTCGCATGCGTGCTAAAAAAAGACCGCAAGGCATCGCCGCAGGTGCTCAATGGCCAGCAATGGGCGCTCATCTTCACCAAATCATCGACACGCACACGCGTGAGCTTTGAAGTGGGCATTCGCGAGCTTGGCGGCTCGGTGATGTTCCTCTCTGGTGCCGACATCCAGCTTGGCCGTGGCGAGCCGATCAAGGACACCGCACGCGTCATGGGCCGCATGATTCACGGCGCGGTCATCCGCACCTTTGCGCAGCAGGACGTTATCGATTTCGCGCAGTATAGCGGCATCCCAACGATCAATGCGCTGACCGATGACGAGCATCCCTGCCAGATTTTAGCGGATTTGCAGACGATCAAAGAGCGTCTCGGTGGCTGGAAGGGCAAGCGCGTGTGCTTCCTTGGCGATGGCGACTGCAACGTCGCCCGCTCCTGGATCTGGGCTTCCGCAAGACTTGGCTTTGAACTCGTGATCGGTGCGCCGAAGGCCTTCCAGCCGCAGGACACCTTCATGCAGCGCGTTCCCGGCAACAGCGTCAGCATCGTCGATGATCCCGCCGAAGCCGTGGGTGCCTGCGATGTCGTTTACACCGACGTGTGGGTAAGCATGGGCAAAGAGGCCGAAAGCGCCGACCGCATCGAGACCCTGAAGCCCTGGCAGATCAACGCCACCCTCATGAAACACGCCAACCCCGGTGCTCTCGTCATGCACTGCCTACCCGCCTATCGCGGCAAAGAAATCACCGACGAAGTCATGGAAGCGCACGCCGATGTGATCTTTGATCAAGCCGAGAACCGTCTGCATGCGCAGAAGGCGGTGATTGTGGAGATCACGCGAAAAAATTGATTCAGCACTTATGCGGATTCAAACACTCTATCTCGATACGTCCACGATTGGTGGCTATTTCGATGGTCATTGGTCGGAGGATACCCGTATGCTTTGGAAACAACGCGAGAATGGCTTGTGGACTTTTATCAGCTCCGGACTTGTGGCACAGGAGATCGCCGATGCGCCGGAAGAAGTGCGCGATTTGTTTGAGTCCACTTTCGACCGCAGCGCCGATCTGCTGCCAGTCACGCAGGAAATGGAGACATTGGCAGAAGAATATCTCAAAGCTGGAGTCGTGAGTGCCAAGTTTGCTGACGATGCGTTGCATGTAGCCATATGTACAGTTCATCAGGTGGATCACTTGGTGAGTTGGAACTTCAAGCATCTGGTCAGCGTGCGACGCGCGGCAGGCTTCAATGCGGTTAACCTGTTGCATGGCTACAGGCCTGTCAGTATCGTAAGCCCCAAGGAATTGATTTATGACTGCGAAGACAACTAACACCCTGGATGCAGTGGAAATGTCCCGTCGATTGCGAGAGCAGACGGGAGCTAGGCTCGCCACGATGACCCAGCTCGAGCGGATGACGCTGCTGAATGCTCATATCAGCGCCAAACCGATGGCTAAGCGCCGCGTTGCTCGCGCCTGACCCTTGACGCATGAGCACTCCCGTCACCGCCAACAGCCCGCTGGGCGTCTTTGACTCTGGTGTCGGCGGATTGACCGTGGTGCGGGCGTTGCGGGATCTTTTGCCGAATGAATCGATTGTGTATCTCGGTGATACGGCACGTGTGCCCTATGGATCGAAGTCGCCGGATACAATTCGGCGGTTCTCGATGGAGGACACTCAGTTTTTGGTCTCGCATGGTGTGAAGGCCGTCGTGGTGGCTTGCAACACGGCCACGGCGCATGCACTGCCACTTTTGCAGGCGACGTTTCGTGTGCCGGTGATCGGCGTGCTTGGGCCAGGAGTCGAAGCGACGTTATCGGATGCGAATTGTGAGCGCGTGGGGATTATTGGCACGGCGGGGACGATTCGGAGTCATGCGTATCAGCATGAGATCGCGATGCGGCGGCCGGACATCATGATCGAGGCACGAGCGACGCCGCTGCTGGTGCCGTTCGTTGAAGAAGGCTGGATTGACCACCCAGCGCTCAAATCGGTGCTGCGGGAGTATTTGAAGCCGCTGCTGGACAAGGGCATCGACACGCTGGTTTTGGGCTGCACGCATTATCCGCTGCTCATTCCGGTGCTGAAGCGCATGCTGGGCAGCAAAGTCCGCCTAGTGGACTCAGCGAGCACCTGTGCGGAGCATGTGAAGGCAAAACTGGAGTTGGATGGCCTGTTGCGGACAATGAAGTCGAAGCCCTCGTTGGAGATTTATCTCACTGATCACTCGGAGCAGGCGGAGAACATGGCGAAACGCTTTTTGGGCACGGATTTCGGCAAGGTGAAGAAGGCGGTGGTCTGAGTGGCGATTCGTGATCTGTGTGGCTCGTATTCTCAGAAGAGAGAAAGCTGTCAGACCAAAACTTTACTTTATGATGAGATGGGTTGGGCATAAATACTGATGAAAACCGGTCTGAATCAAAACGAGCCATCTCACCTTCGTGGAAAGTCCACAATTCCCAGCATCGCCTCTGCAAGCTGACACCACGGCGTTCTCGCCCTCGGTTGAGGGAGATGCCTTGCCGAATCCTTTTGCGGATGATGTGTGTGCCGGACCGTTTGCGGTTGAGGAGAATCGCTCGGTGCCAGGAATGAATGCGGACATCTTGAGTTCGCTGACAACGACGATCGATGAGCGGAGTGGTGCGCGTGGTGGTCAGCCGCTGCTGTTACTGACGGCTCCGCGTGCTGGTTACGGCAAGACACATCTGCTGGGTCGTCTGGCGGCTGCTGCTGGAGGGCAGGTGGTGCTCGTGCCGTTGGCGTTTCGATTGGAAGACTCGATCACACTGACTTCAGTGGCCAAGCGAGGTCTGGAGGCCATGGCGCGTGCAGAGACGGGCCGTCCCGGTTGGACGCGGCTGCGTGAAACATGCGCGGGTGTGTGTGCAGTGCTGCTGGAGCAATTGATCGGCTCAGGGAAGCTGCCGTGTGCCAATGCCGACCAAGCACGGCGTGTGCTGGCGGGTGATCCCGTGGAAATTTTTGATCCTCAGGGCGCGGCGAAATTGATCGGCGACTGGGTGAGGCGGCATGGTGCCGCGTTACGCAAACCGATGACCGAGCAGGCTGCTCAACGCGTGGCGGCGACGATGCCGGTGCTGGAGTCCTGGCTGCATGCGCTCATGCTGCATGCGCAGGAGGGCACGGCTTCATCGAGCATGGCGGTGCGTGCGCTGGCGGCTGAGGAGGCTCATGATGGGCCGGTGACGCTGATGCAACTGCTGGGCCTGTGGCGGCCCGTGGTGGTGCTGGTGGATCATTTGGATGCTTATTACCGCAATCCAGAAGCAGGTTTAAAAATCGCGTCGCTGCTGCTCGACATGGCAGAGATGGATGGCGTGCATGTGGTGCTGAGCCTGAATCAAGATGTCTGGCAGGCGACCTTTGGTCATCATCTGCCAAGTGCGATGGAGGACCGGCTCACCGCATCGCAGATGCTCCTGCGTGGCATTGGCGTGGCAGAGGCGGCTGAGTTGCTGCGCATGCGTTTGGACATCGCAGATGTGACGCCGGAGCAGGCGCGTGAGTTTGAGCGCTTCGTGGATGTGAAGCGGCACTTTCTGGGCCGTCCGCTGGGCTCGGTGTCGGCGCGGGCCTTCCTGCGGCATCTGGCGCAGCAATGGGAAGTATTTCAGCGCACGGCGCCTGCGAGCGCGACGCCGTTTGTGAGTGAGATGATCACAGAGCCCGCCGCCCCGGCCACTGTGACGGCAGAGTCAGCACCGGAGATCGCTCCGATGCCCGCGATGAAGGATGCCGAAAATCGCATGCCCGCCATGCCGATGGTGGAAGCTGATCCACACAGTATTTTTGATTCGAAGACGACGGCGCAGGCGCGTGTGCTGGCTGAAGGTCTGGCGGAGCCTGTAGCGGCGCTGCCACAGGAAAATGAGCCGCCTTTGCCAGAGGATGAGTCCGAGTATGAATCGGAGCAGGCCACAGGAGAACTGCCACAACCGAGCACCGGACTCTCTGAGCGTGCAACGGGTGCCTTTGAGCGGTTGCGCGAGATGCTGGGCAAGCTGAAGCAAACGGCGGTGCCGATGGAGAATGGAACGGGTGCTGCAGTCGAGTCCGCAGAGAGTGTGTCGATATCCAATGCGCTGCGCGTGGCGGCACCGCTGGCAGTTGCAGCAACGGTGGTGGTCCCAGCGCCCGCACAAGCAACGATGGTCGCTCCTCCCACAGCTCAGGATGAGGAGCGTGATGCGCTGCTGGGTCGCTATGAGGCACTGCGGTTGCAAATGTCTGCCGAGGCGGAGGCGATGCCGCTCGACTTCGGAAAGCTGGCCGAGTTGATTCGCCTCGCAGGTCGTCGTTTTCCGTTGGTGCGACTGAGTGAGTATGAATTGCCGGGCATGACTGGGCGCTACGTGATGTGCTGGTCATTGCAGGGCACGGAGATCTTGTTTGGCATGGCCAATTTTGCTGATGGTGCCTACTGGCGCACGCTGTCTTCCTTTGCCGCAGGTAAGCTGGCGGAACTCAGTGCAACGGCGCACTCGATGGGCGAAACGCCGGCGAAGCTGAAGCTGGTGACCTTTAAAACCGATCGTGAGCAGCAAAGCTGGACCATCCTGCGCATCAGCGATGCCTTCCCGGAGGCGCTGAGCGCCTACTTGGATCCCGTGCATCTGGATGCGCCCAGTGTGGCCGCGCTTTATGCGATGCAACGCATCATCAAGGAGTCCGAATCCGGCGCTCTCACCGCCGCACCCGCTCAGGTGATGAGCGTGCTGGCACGGGAGTTGGATTTCTTCTGGAAGCGTGTGACGCGGCCGATTTAGGCCTCGATTAACGAATTCAGCGTCATCCGAAGATTTGATCGCCAAGTACTTGGCCATCCTCAAGCGAAACCAATTGTCCACCGCGGGTCAAAATACATGATCCCTGATTGACAAAAAAGCCCTGAAAACCCCAATGTTCACGGGTTTCGGCGACTTCACCAGTGTTTGCATTGATCATCACGAGCTTGTGTGGATCAAACGTAACATCGACTCCAACAAACAAATTTCTCGACTTCCAAAACCCCAACTCGTCGTAGTGGCCATCAATAACGAAACGGCTTTCCATTTTTGATGATGTGCTTGTCGGCGTGACACGAGCAAAGGTGATGCCAGAAGTAACCTCGCTATAGATCAAAGCATCATCGGAAAACTCGGCATCGAGAACGGCAAATGACCGTGCACTGATCGAGCAATAGGTCTCCATGTTGGGCCAAGAGGTCACATGAATTTGAGTTCGAGAGCTGCTAAGCAAAAATTTGGATCCCGTTCGAGTGTAAGCTTCACCAAAATCTTCTTTCTTGTCGAGGATTCGTCCGGTGGTCGGGTCCACGATGACCAAATCACCCAATCCACAACTACAAAATAACAGGCAGCGATCTTCATCCGATTTCAATGAGCCAAGGTTCTTTATTTTCTTTTGAGTCCATAACCTTTCTCCAGATGAAACATCGACTGCAAAGATGCCTCCATTGCTGCCTCCCGACAGACATAAAATGTTACCAAACAAGGCGCACTGCATACTGCCATCCGGCACAGGGACAGGGGCATACACTCTTCTCATTTTCATGACATCCCAAACTTCGATTGCCTGTGCATGATTGAAGAGGACGAGGACAATGGCACCGTCATGCACGGGTTGAATGTGATAGGCTCTTCTCGGCATGCTAAGAAGCGATGGCAATGGCTGAATACTATCACATCTCACGCAGCGGCACCACTTTGCGGTCGAGATCGTGGACGGCATGGATGCGGCGCACCGTGCCGCTGCGGGCACGCATGAGAATGGAATGCGTCTCGACGCGATGACCGACGAAGCGGCAGCCAGGTAGCAGCGGACTGTCGCTGATGCCGGTGGCGCAGAAGAGGGCACTCTCGCCGATGATGAGATCATCGACGCGGAAGACTTGCGTGAGTTCTTGCGCCGTGACTTGCGCGGCGACTTCATCGCGGTGGGCTTCATCGTGAAACCACATGCGCAGTTGCATGTCGCCGCCGAGGCACTTGAGCGCGGCAGCCGCCAAAATACCTTCCGGTGAGCCCCCCATGCCGACGTAGAGGTCGCAGGTGGACTCGGGCATGGATGGCGCGACGGCGGCGGCGATGTCGCCGTCCGTGACCATGCGCAGCGCGGCATCGGTGGCGCGGATTTGCTTGATGATCTCCGCGTGGCGCGGGCGGTCCATGGTGGCGACGACGAGGTCGCGCTCACGTTTGCCCAGCGCCTCGGCGACAAAGGAGATGACCTCGCCCAATGGCATGTCGAGGAAGCAGCGGTCGCCTTTTTCCATGAGCGCGCGCTTCACGGCGGGGCCGTAGGCGATCTTGTGACTGTAAAAGCTGGGCAGGCTTTTCATCGCTGACGGCGCACCATCCGGGATCTGCGCAGCGGCGATGACGGAGATGCTGTTGGGCAGGCCTTTGGCGATGTTGCTGGTGCCGTCGATGGGATCGAGCGCGATGTTGAAACGCGGGCTGCCAGCACGCCAGGTGCCGAGGTGCTCGCCCACGAAAATGCCCGGCGCGTTGTCCTTGATGCCTTCACCGATCACGACCTCG
>JANOBP010000412.1:0-2562 GCA_031411715.1 Verrucomicrobiaceae bacterium
TCCAACGCCCTCGAACCCCACATCGATCAGCAGACGATGGAGATTCATCATGGCAAGCATCACAACGCTTACGTCACCAATTTGAACAATGCCCTCGCTGGCAATGCCGAACTCGAAGGCAAATCCATCGAAGACCTCTGCAAGGGCATCGCCAGCGTGCCTGAAGCCATCCGTGGCCCAGTGCGCAACAATGGCGGCGGTCACTTCAACCACACGCTCTTCTGGAGCATCATGGGCCCGAATGCTGGCGGCGCACCTGCTGGAGCTCTTGGTGAAGCCATCACGGCTACGTTCGGCAGCTTCGATGCCTTTAAAGAAGCCTTCGCCAAAGCTGGCGTGACCCGCTTCGGTTCTGGTTGGGCTTGGCTTGTCGTGAAAGACGGCAAGCTCGCCATCACCTCGACTCCGAATCAGGACAACCCGCTCATGGACAACAGCGGCACACCGATCCTCGGTTGCGACGTCTGGGAGCACGCCTACTACCTCAAATATCAAAACAAGCGTCCCGATTACATCGCCGCTTGGTGGAACGCCGTGAACTGGTCCGCAGTCGCCGCCAACTACACCGCCGCCCTCGGCTGATTCCCCGCTCTCTGACGATCCTCGTCACCCAAAGCGCGGAACGGCCACCCCGTCCCGCGCTTTGTCGCTTTCATTCCCATGGCTCTTCTCCTCCATAAACTTCGCAGCGGCCTGATTTACTCGCAGGACTTCGCTGAGTATTTGGAGTCGAAGCACAACATCGAGCACTTCGGGCATCCCGGCGAGGTTTTGCACCTCGACTATGTGCGCTGCAGCCAGGGTGATCTCGCCGGGCAGGAATGGTGGCAGCTCCTTTGGCTCAGTGGTATGCACGCACCTTCCGAACACCGTCATCAAATCGGCGACGTGGAGGTTTTCATCTCCCGCCAGACCATGCGAGGCCTCAAGAACCGACTGCTGCATTTTGATGGGCAGAATGTGGTGGTGAAGAAATGAAGACCCTTCTCACTCTAATTTGTCCTCTAGGACGATATTCCACCAGTTTTCCAAGACTGCGTCTAAGCTCTTAATTGTTAGTCGTCTGCGAAAATCCCGATCATATCTGGATATCACATCTTGTTCCGCCACGGCGCTGTAGACAAACATCCATGCAGCCTCTGCCATGAACACTTGCTCGTTCTGCTCCACGTTCATTCCTAAACAGGCGGCTTGTTTTTTCATTTCATCTAATGTTGGCAGTTCGATACCATCTCCTTCCAAGCAGAGTGAGTGAGGCCGGTCCGCACCGATGATAATGTGGTAATCTCCAAACATGGCTCCGGTGTATTTCGTGTAGAACGCTTTCAGTTGGTCGCAAACAACAACTGTCGGACTGGTGGCATCCAAAGATCGTAACGCCAGAATCGAGCACTCACCGGTAAAGTGGGTAAAAATTATCCGGCGATCATCACGCTCGATCTTTACGCTCCGATCTGAAAGCCATTCATCGATGTCGAGACCATCAATCATTTGTCTGGGTTCGTGTTTGGGAATCGTCCGAAGAGTGCACTTGCCGCAGCGACGTTCTTTTTGCAATAATTCTAAAACAAATGGGCACAGACTTTCTCCTTTTTTAGCGCCATATCTTGTGCTTCCTGAACCTCCTCTACCAATGCCCACCTTAGCCGACATCGGAGAAGACAACCTCATCCGCAAGCTCATGCGCGGCGTGAAGCTCGATAGCGATGTCATCGCCGGTGCCGGTGACGACTGCGCCGTTGTCCGTAGCACCAAAAACGAGCACACACTGCTCAAAACCGATGCGCTGGTGCAGGACGTGCATTTCACGCTCGAAACACCGCCAAAGCTCATCGGGCGCAAAGCCATCGCCCGAGTCGTCAGCGACTTTGCGGCCATGGGAGGCACGCCACGTCATGCCATGATCACCTTGGTGGCCCCACCGAGCATGGAGGTGAAATTTCTCACCGAGATCTATCGCGGCATGCGCGCCATCGCGAAGCAGTACGGCATCAATATCGTCGGCGGCGAGACCTCACGCGGCCTCATGCTCATGCTCTCCATTTCCATGAGCGGCACGGTGCCATCGAAGCGTTGGCTCTCACGCAGCCAAGGCAGGAATGGAGACGCGCTACTCGTCACAGGCCGCCTTGGCGGCTCGATCAAGGGCCGTCACCTCAAATTCGAGCCTCGCCTTGCTGAAGGCCGCTGGCTCTCCAAAAACGCACGCCCACATGCCATCATGGATCTCAGTGATGGACTCGCCAAAGACCTCCCGCGTCTTGCTGAGGCTAGTGGGCTCGATTTCATCGTCGAACCCAGCACACTGCCGCGCAACCGAGGCTGCACGCCCGAGCAAGCCTGGGGTGACGGGGAGGATTACGAGCTGCTCATCGCCGTGAAGCCAAGCAGCGTGAAGAACCTGCTCAAGCGCTGGCGCATCCAGTTTCCCGCACTGCCTTTGACCGTCATCGGCAGTTTCACCAAACTCGGCAAAGGCCACCGACCTTCCTTCACCAGCAAAGGGTGGGATCACTTTGCACTCAGTGCGGATGCATAGTGTGATGAAAACAGAGAATCACC
>JANOBP010000413.1:0-11085 GCA_031411715.1 Verrucomicrobiaceae bacterium
CTCTACCACATACGACGACGACAATATCTGTATCGCCTGCCGCTGCAATTCCATAATCAGCACAAACACGTTTCTTCTCCACCAATCCCCCCTGATTTGACGCTATGAAAGCTCGTCTAGCCACTCTCTGCTTTGCAGTCCTAGCGCTGTCACCTGTGGCCCTCCGGGCGCAGGGATTGGTCGCAATTCAAAACTATTCGGCGGATTTCCGCAACGAGCAGCCACTGACCTTTTCTGTGTTTAGCAACGGTGGCTATGACCGCTTGAACTACAAAACTGGAGGTCCTGGCCTCAGCGACATCGAGTCATGGTATGTGCAGGGCGGCGTGGGTGCCACCTACACGCGTCCAGACCGTACCACACCCCTAAGTTTCTCCCTCGACACGAGCGTCATGCACTATCTTGATGGCGTACCAAGGTTTGGTGACACGTTCTATAACGCTCGTGGTAACCTTAACTTCGAGCATCGATTCTCGGAACGCTTGAAAATCAGCAACAACACCTTTGCCACCTATGGTGTGGATCCAAACAATGCATTTGGCTATGGTGCAGCGACTTCGATCTGGAATGGTCAGTACTTTTACGGCTACAACAACTTCAACGTGAATTACGCTTGGACTCCACGCTTCTCCACCACAACGAGTTACACAATCGATGGTACTTTTTATGATGATAAAGTCATCTCAACACAGGAAGACCGCTACTCGCACCTGTTCTCTCAACAGTTCGCCTACGCGTTGGATCGCCAGACCAGCCTTGTTGCTGAATATCGTTACCGCATGACAACCTTTGCGAATTCCGCATCCAAGAATTTCAATTCACAGTTCGCGCTTGCTGGTGTGGATCATGCTTGGAGCGAGCGTCTCTCTGGTTCTGCTCGTGGTGGTGCCGAGTTCTACGATTCGGATAGATCCAACAGCGTAGCACCCTATGCGGAAGCTGCTATCAATTACTCCGTTGCACGGGAGACGATGGTGCGCTGGTTTGCTGCGCTTGGCTTCAATGGAGCCGAACTAGCTGGCTTCAACAACCGTTACGGAGTTAACACTGGCTTGCAGATGAATCACAACATCTCCAAGCGACTCAGTGTGAATGCTGGCACCAGCTATGCCTACAGCACCTTTGACAACGGCGCGGGTGCAGATGCGGTGGAGCACTCCCTGCTGCTCTCCGCTGGTCTGGGCTACAACGTGCTCGAAAATCTCCGCCTTGATGCCTCCTACTCGTTCTCTACGCTCCAAGCCACCGATGCACAGCGCGAGTTCGACCGCCACCGTGTCTCAGTTGGCGCGACAGCGTCATTCTAAACATTTTCCGTCAATAGCCAGACCCCGGAACGCCGGCGGGCAGCCTTCATCAACCGAAGCGCCCGCTGGCTTCATGTACCGAAACAATATCTAAGGTTTCCGAAGCAATAATCGCCCCCCCATTCATCATGAACGAACAAGGATCCGATCTTCAAAAACACGCCATGGACACCTGGCAGGTGTTCCGCAATCGAATCGGACTCATCACGCTGAGTTTCATCCTCGTCTTCGCTGCTGCTGCCGTGATGACCTATATCATGCCACGGAAATACCGTGGGCGGCATGAGATGGTCATTGAACGCCAACCCAACGCCGTGAAGGTCTTTGCCGGGAACTCTGACACAGGCGGATTCTGGCCCGAATACATCAAAACCCAGATCGAAACGATCTCCAA
This sequence comes from Verrucomicrobiaceae bacterium, assembly GCA_031411715.1. Lineage (GTDB taxonomy): Bacteria > Verrucomicrobiota > Verrucomicrobiia > Verrucomicrobiales > Verrucomicrobiaceae > Prosthecobacter. The sequence goes on from JANOBP010000413.1 coordinate 1,702, forward strand.
ATCACAGACGCTCTATCCCGTTATTGAGGGCCTGAAGCTCAAGGAGCGCTGGGATATGCCATCCGTCCAAGCCGCACTCGCCAAGCTCCGTGGCAACCTCGACATTCAGTCCAGCATGCGCTCCGACTTCGTTGCCATCGAGTTTTACGACCAAGACGCACAATTGGCAGCGGATATCGCCAACAAAGTGGCTGAAAGTTACAAGACTCAGCACACCCTGCTCGAGAAGGAGCAGAAGAGTAAATCACTCGCCATTATTCAGAAGCAAATTTCAGAGCAGGAAGCAAGACGGCAGGCTGCACAGGCTCGTGAAATCGCGGCCAAAGAGAAGGCGGGCGTCACCAATGAGTGGAACACGGATGTGCTGCGCCCCGGTGGCACTCTCAACACTGGCGAAGGAAGCAAGATCTTGTCACGTGAGCAATATTTGCTGCAATGCGAGCAGGAACTACGCAAACTCGAATCCCAGGTAGCTCAAGTTGAGCCTCTCACGCCCGATGAGCTGATCGCCCGTGCGGCAGGCCTGAATTTAGAGAATCCCTCCTTCGCGGCCAATGTGCTCAAGTATCAAGAAAGCACCGTTCAGCGGGATGGATTGAAGAGCAGCGGTTTAGGCAACAAGCATCCAACGGTGAGCGGCTTGAATAAGCAGATCGAAACTCTGCGGGACTTCATCCTTCAAGCTGCCAAGGATCACGTTCGGGGACTGAAGGACCGCCTTGACGCGGAAAATAAAAAGTACGTGGCCTTAAAGAACGATACCGATGGCGCGATAAAAATCGAATTGGGAAAAGGGCAACTCTACAATCAGTATCAGAGTGCCAAGGACGAAGTGGCCTATATCGAGAAGACACTGATCCAGATGCGCGAGCGCTATTTTGATGAAGAAGCCGCCTTGGAAATGGTTAAATTCCCTGCTACCACCCACGCCATCGCCGAGCCGGAATCCCGACCCGCGAAGCCCAACACCGCGCTCAATCTTGCCCTCGGTGGTGTGCTCGGACTCATGTTCGGCATCGGCCTCGCCTTCTTCCTCGAATACATGGACACAAGCGTGAAGAACTTGGACGACGTCGAGAAACTTCTCGGTGTGCCGGTGCTCGCCGTGGTGCCAAAAAACGTCGGCGTGTTGCACCGTTCCAGCGGCTTCAATCCTGACTCCGAAGCCTACCGTATCCTTCGCACCAACATTGAGTTCAATCGCAAATCGCCTGACGCCAACTGCATCTCCGTCGTCAGTGGTGGCGCAGGAGAGGGCAAATCCACCACCATGGCCAACCTGGCCTATATCTGCGCTCAAGGTGGCTACAATGTGTTGCTCATTGATGCTGATTTGCGCCGTCCGAGCATGCACACGCATTTCGATGTCAGTCATACTGTCGGCTTGACCAACTACCTCACTACCAACATTCGCCTGGAGGATGTCGTCCTTCGCACTGCTGTAGAAAACCTCTACTTCTTGCCCAGCGGCCTTCTTCCATCAGATAGCGCTGGTATCTTAAACTCCCAGCGCATGGTCGATCTCATTGCCGATGTGAAGAGCCGCTTCGACCTCGTCCTTATCGATTCACCACCGATCTTGGGCGTCAGTGATGCCTCGGTGCTCGCCAATGAGGCCGACTTGACCATCATCGTCGTCCAGCATCGCAAGCTCCCTCGCCACATGCTCCTGCGCGTCAAGCAAGCCGTCGAGAATGTGGGTGGCAAAGTCATCGGCGTCGTCCTCAACAACGTCGATCTCACCAGCGACTCACAGTACCAATACTACACCAGTTACTACACGTACTACTCACCCACCAATGGCGTCGCTGGAGATGCCAAGCCCTCCCGCCGCAAGAAGCGCAAGCTCTCCACCGTGGCTGCTGTCGGCAAGCCTGCCAATGCAGGTGGTGGTGGCGAAGATGTTTTTTAATCTCCTACAAACCTCATTCATCATGAAAACCCGTCTGCTCCTCATCTTGGCCCTTTTCTTTGCCAGCTTCGCTCGCGCACAGAACAGCGAGCTTGCCCTCAAGTCCAATGACCGCATCACCATCACCATCGCGGGCATTCCAGACAACGAGATCGCTCAGATCAACAAGGTTTATACCATCTCCGACGGTGGCACCATTAACCTCGCGCACATCCGTGAGGTCCGCGCCGTAGGCATGAAGCCCTCGTCTCTGCAAAAGGCCATCGAACAAGCTTACGTCTCGCAGGAGATCTACACTAAGCCCACCGTCACTGTCAGCATTGATGGCGGCGATGCCGCCACGGCACGGGTTGTCTATGTCATCAGCGGCTGCATGCGCAACGGCCCTGTGCCCTACAACTCCGGCATGTCCCTCATGAAAGCTATTGGTGCGGCTGGCGGCTTCACGCCCTTCGCCCGGCCCAGCAAAACCAACATCATCCGCAACGGTCAGACCATGTCCGTCGATCTCTCCAAGATCACTAAAAACCCAGCCTCCGACGTCAAACTTCAGCCCGAAGACCAAATCATCGTGCCGGAGTAAGTTTCGCCATCCTCTCTCGAATGAATCGTAACGCCATCACGCTGCTTCTTCTGGGTCTGTTCTCCTTTCATGCTGCGGCAGACACAACGGAACTTCCATTAAAGGCCGGTGATCGAGTCTCCATCAACATTGGTGGCATTCAGGCCAGTGACATTGACCAGGTGCGCGGCGTCTATACCGTCAGCGAGCGCGGCACCATCAATCTGCTCCACATCAAGCAGATCAAAGCCAGTGGCATCAAGCCTTCCGAACTACAAGAGGTCATCGAGCAAAAGTACATTGCCGAAGGCATCTACACCAATCCAACAGTCACCGTCGCCCCGGAGGAGTCCAAACGACAAGTTCACGTCATCAGCGGCTGCAAACAAAACGGCCCCGTGATCTACACGCCAAGCATGACGATCATGACGGCCATCTCTGGTGCCAAGGGCTTCAGTGATTTTGCCAAAAGACATAAGACCAGACTCATCCGAAACGGGAAAACCATCATACTCGACCTTTCCAAAGCCGATCCCGAAAAGGATGTGAAGCTTGAACCCGATGACCAAATCATCGTTCCGGAGTAAGCCTTACTTCACCTTCACCCGCAACATCGGAGCCGAGCGAGTGTCGTTCTCTTTTGTGGCAAAGGCATGCACCAGTCCGCTGTCGGCGGTTTCATCGGTCTCGCGACAGATGATGAGAGTGGCGATCTGATTGGTGTCAGCGGCGATGAAATCAGCGAGGTCTTTGCCGCGCAGTTTGCGCGTACCACGATTGATTCCCTGCGCGATCTCGAATTTACCGAGCAACTTCACATTCTCGGCCAATGGCAGGTTTCGTTGAGGCTGCGCTGGATCATGCGCGGGAGCATGCTGCCAGGTGAGGCCACTTTCCTCCCAGCTGTCTTCGGCTTCGTCGAGCACTCCATACACGGCGAAGGTGCTATCAGGCACAAAGCTGGCGAAACCGAGTTCGCTGGGCTCGATGGTGAGCACGAGTTCGGCATCTTCGATCGGACGTCCGCTGAACTTGCTTAAATCAAAGGCGAGATAGCCTTTGCGATTCAACTCGATCTTTCGGTCGCTGCGTTTCACGCGGATGAAGGGATGTGCGCCGAAATCGCCCGCCGTTTTATCACTCGATTGAATGTAGCTGTCTTTCCCGCGACCAAACGCCGTTGTGATGGCCTGCCAGCCGTCGCCACTGTCGATCACGGCAGCGGGTTGCCAGCGCGAAGGCTCGGGATCATCGCCCGCTGATGGATGGAGCAGGCTGCGTGACCATCCGTGATCAACCTTGCCGCCTTTTTCGAGCTTCTTCGTCGCTGCGCCGGATTTGTCATCGACCTCCACGAGGCCTTCGAGCACCTGCACCATGTATTTACCATCATCGCCCGCGCTGACACCGAACTTTGTGCCCCAGTCGATGACTTTGGCGTCTTTGGTATCAATGCTGAAACCTTTGGCCTGCGGCGGCACTTCAGCCACCAGCGTGCCGCGACGGAGTTTGCAATTCATCGCATCGAGCACTTCCACGGTAGCGGGTGCTTCCAGCACGAGTTCAGCACCGCTGTCAAAGCGCAGCACGGCCAAGCCTTCGATCAAATCGAGCATGCCAGGCTTCAAGCGAGCGCCCTCGACCGTCGGCAAGCTGCTGCCAGCCCACTGACATTGCTGCGCACGAATCAAAGTCGCCACGGTGCCGTCACGGCCACTTTGCATCCAAATGAACGCAAATGTGATGCATGCCGCCGCCGCTGCCGTGATCGCATGACGCCACCAAATCGGCTTCGAGGTCGATTTGACCTCAGCCGCAGCCTGCGTGTGCCATGAATCATCAAAAGTCAGCTCAGCACGCTGATGCAGCGCCTTCGCGAAAAACGCGCGAGCTTCCGTGTTGTCACGCAATTCGGCTTCCAGCGCGGAAATCTCCTGCGCACTGAGTTTTTCGTCCGCATAACGCTCGGACAGCTCCAAGAGTCGAAATTGATCGGCAGGCTTCATGCTTCAGCTCCTTCCAGTTGCAGTTCCTTTTCCACGCAGGTCATCAAACTCATGCGAATGCGGCTCAGCGCTCGATAAACAGCCCCAGCCGTACTGCGGATGCGCTCGGCTACGCCGTCGATTTCCAGGTCTTCGTAATAGCGTAGTGTCACCAGTTGGCGATGCGCTGTGGGTAGCTTCATCACACAGGCACGCAAGGCATCTCGGCGGCGATCACCCGTGTCGCTCAGTTTAGAGACCTCGTCGTGCAGCAGTTCCAGGATTTCATCACTCAGCGGCATGGCTTCGCGTTTTTTATGGCGGCGATGCGTCAGCACCTGATGAAACGCCGTCTTCCGCGCCCAGGCTAGGAAGTTCGTGCCGGTCTCGAATTGATCAAAGCAGCGCCACAGGATCATCTTCGTCTGCTGCAGGATGTCATCCGCGTCATGTGGCTGCGGCACCATGCTATAGACATACACCCCCAGCGCACGGTCATGGTGCGTGAGCAGTTCGAGGAATTCTTGGGTGCGGTCGGTGTCAGGCATGGCGTGGAAACATCGTGGAAGCGGCAGTCGTACACAACAGGCGGCTGCGGCGGGGCTTTGGACAGAAAAAATCATGTCCAAAAGGCCCCGCGCAGCACACTCTATTGCCAGCACCATGATCCGAGCCCTTTTCCTCCTCTCCGCCACAGCCGCCGTCGCCGCCCCGAATGCGGAGGCGTTGAAGTTTTTCGAGAAGGACGTGCGCCCGCTGTTGGTCGAGGCCTGTCAGGAGTGCCATGGCCCGCAGAAACACAAAGGCGGCCTGCGTCTCGATAACCTGCCCTACATCCTGCAAGGCGGCGAAACCGGTCCGGCCATCGTCCCGCACAAGCCGGAGGCGTCGCTGCTCATCAAGCTCGTCAATTACGAAGACCCCGACATGGAGATGCCGCCGGATGGCAAGCTCAGCTCAGCGAAGATCGAGATTTTGAAGAAATGGATCGCCATGGGTGCTCCGTGGCCCGAGGCGGAAGTCGCAGCAGCCAAACCATCGCGCAAACCCGGTGACATTACTGAGGACGATAAGAAGTGGTGGTCCTTTGTGCCGATTAAATCGCCGCCGGTGCCGATAGTGCCAAGTGCTCAGTCCTCAGTGCTCAGTTCTGAGTCTTCGAAACTGAGCACTAAGCACTCCGCACTGAGCACTTCACCCATTGATGCCTTCGTGCAGGCAAAACTCGCCGAAAACGGCCTCAAGCCTTCACCAGCGGCTGATCCGGTGGCGTTTATTCGTCGTGCGACTTTTGATCTCACGGGATTGCCGCCGACGCCGCAAGAAGTGGAGGCCTTCGTGCATGAGTCCTATGCGTCGAATGGAGCCTATGCGAAGCTCATTGACCGCTTGCTCGATTCTCCACGCTATGGCGAGCGCTGGGCGCAGCATTGGCTCGATCTCGTGCGCTACGCGGAGAGTGAGGGCTATCGCCTTGATGCGTATCGCCCGAATGTGTGGCCGTATCGCGATTACGTCGTGCGCTCGTTGAACAACGACAAGCCTTACGACCAGTTTGTGCGTGAGCAGCTTGCGGGTGACGAGATGCTTTATGCGAAAGGCAAGACGGTGCCCGAAACCACTGACGATCTCGATTTGCTCACCGCCACCGGCTTCCTGCGTCACACGATCTACGAATACAATCAGCGTGACTCCGAAGGGCAATGTAAACTCATCATGAACGAGGTCACTGACGTGACCGCCGATGTCTTCATGGGCGTGAGTGTGCAGTGCGCGCAATGCCACGACCACAAGTTCGATCCCATCCTGCAAAAAGACTATTATCGCCTTCAGGCATTCCTCTCGAACATCACTTGGGCGGAGGACAAGCTCTTCGCCACGCAGGCACAACTCGACGACTACGCGGCCAAACTCAAAGCCTGGGAAGAAGCCACCAATGAGCCACGTGCCGTCATAGATGGCATCGTCGAGCCGAAAGTCACCAATGCGCAAAAAAACGCCATCACCAAGTTCCCCGAGGAAATTCAGGTCATGTTCGCCAAAGCACGCGAGCAGCGCACGCCGTATGAGGAGCAAATCGTCCAGCTCGCTGGCCGACAGATCTATTATGAGCGCGAGCGCTACAAGGCAGACAAATTGAAGGAGCCCGAGGCCACGCAGTATCGTGAAGCGCAGGCCAAGCTCGCCGAATTCGCTCACCTGAAGCCCAAGCCACTCATTCCCACACTCGCCGTCGGTGAGACTGGCCCAACGGCACTACCCGCCAAGTTCTCATCACGCAAAGCAGGCGAGATCACCACCGCTCCCGGCTTCCTGACCATCCTCGATCCCAAGGACGCCGAAATCCCCGCTGCAAAGCCCGATGCACTCACCAGCGGACGCCGCACCGTTCTCGCGAACTGGCTCACCAGTCCGCAGAATCCGCTCACTGCCCGCGTCATCGTGAACCGCGTGTGGCAGTATCATTTTGGCAAAGGCATCACCACGACGGCGAGCGACTTTGGCCGTCTCGGTGACAAACCGTCGCACCCAGAACTGCTCGACTGGCTCACCAGCGAGTTCATCAAGAGCGGCTGGAAACTGAAGACGCTGCACCGGCTCATCATGGCCAGCGCCACCTACCAGCAGAGCACCGCGAGCGATAAAGACGCGCTGCTCAAAGATCCCGAAAACCGCCTGCTCTGGCGCTACAGCCCACGCCGTCTTGATGCCGAGCAGGCACGCGATTCCATGCTCACCGCCAGCGGCGAACTCGATCTCACCATCGGCGGCGAGGGCGTGGAGAAGTCCAAGCCGCGCCGCAGCCTCTACCTGCGCAAGATGCGCAACACGCCGGATGATTTCCTCGCCAGTCTCGATGCTCCGCCTGGATTCCAGAGCACACCCGAGCGTCAGGCCACCACCACGGCCACGCAGAGCCTCCTCATGGTCAATGGCGACTGGCCACTCGACCGCGCACGCGCCATGTCGGCCCGCCTGACGAAGGAAATCCCCAAGGATGATGCCAAACGCATCGCCAGCGCCTACGAGCTCGCTTTCTCACGCCAGCCCACAAAGCAGGAAGCCACGGCAGCACTCGCCTTCCTCAAATCGCAACGCACCATGCTTCAGCGCGAGGCGCCACCGCCTCCGCCCTTCGCCACGCCGCTCGCCGACGCCCAGAAGTTCTTCGGCCCGAATCCCGCCGCACGCACGACGAAGACCTTTCTCCTCCAACCCGGCACCACGAACGAAAAACTGCGCGTGAACCTCGAAGGCAAGGTCGAGAGCGATCAATTCGCCATTGAGGCCGTGGTGAAGCTCAACTCGCTCTATCCCGATGGCACTGTGCGCACCATCGCCGCGCGTTGGGACAACGACAAAACCAAGCCCGGCTGGTCCCTCGGCGTCACGAGCGAAAAATCCGCGCACAAGCCCAATAACCTCATTGTGCAGCTCAGCGGCTCCGATTTCCAAGGCAGCCCCGCCTATGAAGTCGTCGCCTCCGGCCTGCGCATCCCCGTCGGCAAGCCTTACTACGTCGCCGCCAGCATCGACAACCATCCTGCAGCCGGTCAGACCTTCGGCGGCACCGTCACCTTCTACGTCCGCGATTTGAGCGATGCGAACGCCGCGATGCAAACCGTCACCGTCCCACATCAAATCGTCGGCAGTTACATCAACAAAGACCGCGCCTTGTATGTTGGTGGCCGCGAAATCGACAAACGCAGCCTCTGGGACGGCCCCATCGCCCGCGTAGCCCTCCGCGCAGGCCAACTTGACGCTGGTAAGCTCATGAGCTGGACCGTGAACAGCGATCCTAGCTGCATCGCTGATATTTCCGCAGACCAAGCCATCGCCATGGAAAAAGCCCCCGCCGAAAGCCGCTGGACTTGGGAATCCAGCGCCGCACCGACGAAAGCCAGCGGCGCACTCGATCCGAATCGCGAAGCGCTCACCGATCTATGCCACGCACTGCTGAACTCGAACGAGTTCTTCTATTTGCAGTGAGGCACCGCTAGTTTCACTTCGTCTCCGCCTTCCCAAAGAACATCAGGTGCTGCCATGGTAGGCCGTCGAATTCGCGTTTCAGCGTGAGGCCGTTGGCGTTCATCTCTTTGTTGATCTGGGCTTTGCTCATCTTGTGCTCGACTTTGATCGGCACGCTGTCGTCTTCTCCACGGAATTCGACGAGCACGAGCAGGCCATCCGGCTTCAAGGCCGCACGCATGCCGGCAAGCATCTGCACCGGATGTGAGAACTCGTGATACACATCGACGAGCAAGATCATGTCGCAGGTATTCGGTGGGAGCTTGGGGTCGTGATACAGGCCGTTGATCGGCTCGATGTTTTTGAGTCCCTTCTGCTCCATATTCTGACGTAACATCTTGATCATCTCCGGCTGCACATCGACGGCGAAGATTTTGCCTTTTTCACCGACCATCTCGGCCAGCGGCAGGGTGTGGTAGCCATTTCCGCAGCCCATGTCGCAAATGGTCATGCCGGGCTTCACGTGTAGCTCCTCACGCATCTTACTTGGGCCTTCCTCCTGCTCACGCACACGACGCATCAGCCACTCGGCGCCTTTCCAGTGCATCGTTTGGGCGATTTGGCGGCCTAGATACTCCGTCAGCGCAGGTGGTGCCTCCTGAGCGGGGAGATTCAGAGCGGCAGAGAGGAGCAGAAGGGTGAGAAGACGCATGATGAGCCAATCAACGCACCGGATTGAAGGAAAATGTAGCAATTTGATGACATCAGAGACTTTTCCAGACCTCGCACTGGAAATCCTGATGCGACTCCGTATCATCGGCACACCATGAATCGCGGATTTTTCCATCAAACGCAGCTTTTAGCCCTCGCCGCCGCTTTGGCGCTGCCGCTGGCTGCGCAGGTACAGTGCCACTGGCTCATGCTCTTCCAGCTGCACCGACAGGCGCATCGGCCAG
>JANOBP010000414.1:0-3066 GCA_031411715.1 Verrucomicrobiaceae bacterium
GAGTTCGAGCTTCACTTCACGAACCTGCCAGGGCTTGTTCAGCCCGAGCACCTGTTGATATAAATCGGTGTCTTTCACCCTGGCTTCCTACTCCTCCACTTCGACCTTTTCACTCCCAACTTTTTGCCCGAAGAGCCAAAAAAAGAGAGCAGACGATGTGCCTGCTCTCTTCTAACGACGGATGGGTGTGGTCCAACAATCTTAGCCAAGGCCACCGCGATCACTGTTGAGCGTCGCATCACCATAGCTGGCGCGCTGAGATGGCGTGTAGTCGAGCGGAGTCCATGCCGCGTTGTTGGCGGAGGATGCGACCACGGCTTCGATGAAGGCCATGCCGGCGACGCCTTCTTCGATCGTCGGGTAATCCATATCGAGCGGGTTCGGCGCGGTTCCAGCTTCCACGGCGCGGACGTGGTTGGTGAAGTTCCGGTAGATGTTGGCGAAGCCTTCCAGGTAGCCCTCAGGGTGACCGGCAGGTGTGCGCGTGGCAGCAGCAGCGGCACTGCCGAGGTAACCCATGCTGGTGCGATAGATCTGCTTTGGCTGATCAAGCGAAGTGACAATCAGCGTGTTCGGATCGAGCTGGCTCCACTCGATGCCACCCAGCTCGCCATAGACGCGGAGAGTGAGGTTATTTTCGCAGCCAACGCTGATCTGGCTGGAGTGCAGCACGCCCTTGGCACCGTTGGTGAAGCGCAGCAGCACGTTGCCATCGTCTTCAAGTCGGCGGCCTTCCTTGCCGAGGAAGATGGTGAGATCTGCGGCGAGTTCCTTGATGTGCAATCCGGTGACGTATTCGGCCAGATTGATCGCGTGTGTGCCGATGTCGCCCATGCAACCAGCCGCACCGCAGATCGCTGGATCGACGCGCCAGGACGCTTGCTTCTGACCGGTGTTCTCCAACATCGTGGCCAGCCAGCCTTGTGGGTATTCAACGACGACCTTACGGATGCTTCCCAGTTTACCCTGCTCGATCATCTGGCGCGCCTGACGGATCAGCGGATAGCCCGTGTAGTTGTAAGTGACGCCATAGAGCTTGCCGGACTTCTTCACGATTCCAGCCAGTTCCTTCGCTTGCGCGAGATTGAATGTCGCTGGCTTGTCCGAGAGCACATGGAATCCAGCCTCAAGCGCTGCTTTCGCGGCGGGGAAGTGCATGTGGTTCGGCGTGACGATCGAGACGAAGTCCATACGCTTGTCCGCAGGCAGTGCGGCTTCCGCTTTGATCATCTCTTCAAAGGTTCCGTAGCAGCGCTCAGCAGGCAGGAGGAAATCAGCGCCGCTGTCTTTCGACTTCTGCGGATTGGAGGAGAAAGCGCCGCAGACGAGTTCAAGCTGCTGGTCGATTGCCGCTGCGATGCGATGAACGCCACCAATGAAAGCGCCGCGTCCGCCGCCGATCATGCCATAACGAATTTTCCGGCTCATGAGTATTTGAGAGTGTGAGTGAGAGGGTTGATAAGAGCCGCGATTTTGGAGCAAACGTGCTGCCAGAGCAACCTTCGATTCATCCCTCATGCGCACCCTTTTTCTTGCCTTCATCCTCACCTCGATCAGCTACGCCCAAAACACGGAGCCATTTCCCTCCGTGCCGAATCAAAAGGGCCTGCAGGTGCAGATGAATGACGATGCCCTCGCGCTCGGCATCCATCACGCTGGCATCAACATCAACCTCACCGCGTTGCTGGATCTCCAACCGAAACCCGCAACCGGCGAGTTCGTCTTCAATCAGAACTACCTCAAGTCCCTCGACCGCCAGATCAAGCCTCTCTCAGACAAGGGCGTGCTCGTTTACACCATCCTGGTGGCCTATCCGTCCAAAGATCCCGCGCGCGATGCCATCGCGCTTCATCCCAGCCACCGCCAAGATTACAAATTCAGTGTCGGAGGCTTCAACACCACCAACCGCTTTCTTGAAGCCGTCATCAGCATGCTGGCGGAGCGCTGGAGCGGTGCGCATCCTGAAAATGGCCGCGTCTGGGGCTGGATCATCGGCAACGAAGCCAACTCACACTTCCTTTGGTACAACCAAGGCCTCGTCCCACTCGAAACCGCCGCCAGCGAATACGAAAAGGCCTTTCGCATCGCCCACACGGCCATCCGCAAGCATTCCCAGCATGCGCGCACCTATCTCTCCTCGGATCATCATTGGGCCAGCAGCATGCACAATGTCAGTGCACAGGAGGCCACACCCGGTCGTGACTTCCTCGACACCTTCGCGCGCCTTGTTCGCGAGCGCGGTGACTTTGATTGGCACGTCGCCTGGCATCCTTATCCCGAAGACCTCAACAATCCTCGCGCCTGGGCGGACAAGTCCATCACCACCGATGACAACACCAACAAAGTCACCTTCAAAAATCTCCAAGTCCTCGCCCAACATCTCACCAAACCGGAACTCCTCTTCCAAGGCCAACCACGACGCATCATCCTCAGCGAGCAAGGCTTCCAGACGCTCCTCACGCCTGATGGCGAGCAACTTCAGGCCGCCGCCTTCGCCTATGCGTGGGAGAAAATTCAGAGCCTTCCCACCGTCGATGCCTTCATCTACCACCGCCACGTCGATCATGCGCATGAAGGCGGCCTCCGCCTCGGCCTCTGGCGCAATGCGCCCAACTCCATCGCCGATCCTCATAGCAAAAAACTCATCTACCAGCTCTTCCAAAAAGCCGGAACATCCGAATGGCGCGCCGCTGCGGATGCCTTGCTTCCCGTCACTGGTTTAAAGTCGTGGAATGAGTGATCTCAGCACTCAGGGCTTCACATAAACCTCACCCATCTTCCGCATCAGCGCTTCAAGCCTCGTGTAATACGCATCTTCTCCGAGCTTCGCCCGCTCGTCATTCAGAGTCTTCAACTCGCGCTCCAGCGCATCACGCGTGCTTCGCTGCGCATCCGTGAGCTTTTGTTCTTCGTCGCTGAGCACCAATACGTGCTGCGCGGCGCGTGAACCATCGGTGGCACCCTCGGTCACTTCACTGCGCGTGCCGACGCCGTCGCCGTTGTCTTCGATGAGGGCGTGTTCCGTGGCCAGACGGCCTTCGTTCTCGTAAAACATCGCCGCGGTCT
>JANOBP010000415.1:0-8570 GCA_031411715.1 Verrucomicrobiaceae bacterium
CCGGAATACGCGATGATGCGCCTGAACCAATCGGGCCTGAACCAGCCCATTGTCAGCGCCGCCGCACCACCCGAGCTGCAACCGATGACACCACGACCCCACGGATCATCCGTGAGGGCGAACTTTGGATACGCTGCTTTGATCTCCGCGTTGCTCAGCACCGCTGGCAACACTTCATCGTGGATGAAACGCGCGAGCCGGTCGGACATCGTGTCGTATTCCAGGCCGCGCTCACTGTTCTTGCCATCGTTGCCGCCATTCTGCACTGCGATGCAGACAAACGCGGGCAGCATGCGCTCGGGGACGTTGGAAACCGTCAGATTGTCGAGCGCGTTGCTGATGAGCTTCAACTGGCCCGGTCCATCGTGAATGACGAGCAGCGGAGCCTTCGTACCATCCTCGTAAGCCGCAGGCACATAAACCGTGATCTTCCGCTCGGTGTTCACCTTCTTCTTGTCGGGCTCCAAGGTCTTGTCCTTGCCGTCGAAGACCTTGCTGTCCGCCAGCTTCATCGAAAATGTGAACGTCTTGCCCTTCGCATTGCCTTTATCGGTCAAATCTGGATCGAGCCGATACTCCGGCCCGATGTTGAACGCGCCATCGCCCTCCTTGCCTGGATTCTCGGTGTAGGTTTCGGCAGCGTGAAGCGGCGTGAGACAGACGAAGCTGATGACGGTGAGGAGGAGTGGTTTCATGTGGGCAGCAGAAGAAACGCATCGGCCAGCCTTCTATTTCGGCCACGCTTGTTGACAGGCATCGCGAAGTCCGTGCAATGCCGACATGCACCGATTTATCCTCGCCTGTCTATTCGCTTTCACAACTGCTGCTCACGCCGAGCAAATCATCCTGCTAAAGCTCGATGACGTCATTGCACGGCGCATCGGCACGAAGGCGGTGTCGGACCGGTGGTTGAAGGTGCATGACTACCTCATCGCGCAGGGCATAAAGGGCTCCTTCGGCGTCATCACGGAGTCGCTCGAGAAGGATAACGCGATTTATTTCCAGTGGCTTAAAGACGTGCAGGCCGCCGGACGCATTGAGCTATGGATGCACGGCTACCACATGAAGACCGCGAGCGAGCCGGGCGAGTTCGAAAACGGCACCGCAGTCGAACAACGTGCGATTTTGGCCAAGGGCGAGAGGCTGGCGAAGGAGAAGCTCGGCTTCGACCTACCCGCCTTCGGCCCGCACTGGAGCGGCACCACCGACGCTACCGATGAAGCGATGGAAGGTGTGCCCGAGGTCAAAATCTGGCTCTACGGCCCCGCGAAGCCGAAGTTCTTCACTCGCCTCAGCATCCCACGCGTCATGGCGCTGGAGAACCCAACCTTCGTGCCGGACGCGGACAAGTTCATCGCCTTCTATGAAAAGAGTGCCGCCACGAAAAACGTGCTCGTGCTCCAAGGCCATCCCGAACAGTGGGACGACAAGCGTTGGGAAGGTTTCACCAAGATCATCGACTTCCTGAAGTCGAAGAACGTCGTCTTCATGACGCCGAGCGAGTATTTGCAGCAGGCGAAGGCGGCGACGAAATGAAAGCTGCGACATCCAGCCTGAGTCACCCCATGAAAGCCATCGCTTGCGCACTACTTACTCTGCTTCTGCCACTCTCAGCAGCCGATCCCATTATGAACCACGAAACTGCCCTGACCTCTTACGTTGAGAAGCTCAACACCCACTCGTGGGAGCAGATCGCTCCGAATGTGGCAAAGGACGCGGTATTCATTTTCACTGAAGGCACCTTCATCGGTCACGATGCAGCGAAACAATCCTTCGAGAAGACCTTCGCGCTGATTCAAAACGAGGGGTTCAGCCTGCACGACATTTCATGGAGCGTTGTGGCCGCAGAAGTCGCTGTCTGTCATTATGAATTCCGGTGGAAGGGCTTGATCGAAGGCCAGGAAGCAAGCGGCGGCGGTCGCGGAACCACCATCCTGCGCAAGGTCGATGGCCGCTGGCTGATCGCGCATGAGCATCTTGGTCCTAGTCCGCGCAGATCGTGATCTCATGTGTCGTCGAGATGCCCGCGACTACTTCCGTTTCGCGGAGTTCCAAACAAATCTCTGATGCCATGAAGTCACTCGTTTTCACTTTTCTCGCCTGTTTCGCCGTCGCGACCACTTTCGCCTACGATCCACTGAAGTTGCCGGAGGCCGCTCTGGCCGCGCCGCTCGATTTCACCGTGCATGATACGAAACGGGAACGTGATCTGCCTATCAGACTGTATCTGCCAGCTGCGTCAAAAGCGGCACCTGTCGTGCTTTTTAGCCATGGGCTCGGCGGTTCATGCCAGAACAATCCGTATCTCGGCAAGCACTGGTGGGCCCGTGGTTATGCAGTCGTCTTTGTGCAGCATCCGGGCAGCGATGAATCCGTGTGGAAGGGCCAGGGACCGGCTCGCATCCCGATGGCGATGAAGCAGGCGGCCAGCGTGCAAAACTTCATCCTGCGTTCCGCCGACATCCCAGCGGTGCTGGATCAACTCACGCGCTGGAATGCGGACGAGGCGCACGCCTTGCACGGCAAAGTCGATCTCACACGCGTGGGTATGTCTGGCCATTCGTTCGGCGCGGTGACGACGCAGGCCGTCAGCGGGCAAACCATGCCCATCGGCAAGAGCCTCAACGATCCGCGCATCAAGGCCGCCGTGATGATGAGCCCCAGCGTGCCTGCGGCAGGCAACGCGGAGCGTGCGTTTGGCAGCGTGACGATGCCGTGGCTGCTCATGACCGGCACGAAGGACGTCGCCCGCATCGGCGCAATGACCATTGGCGGAGACCTTGATTCACGTCTCGGCGTCTATCCCGCGCTGCCGCCCGGTGACAAATACGAACTCGTCCTCAAGGACGCCGAGCACGGTGCCTTCGGCGAACGCGCCCTCCCCGGCGAAGGCCGTCAGCAGAACCCGAACCACCACCGCGTCATCCTCGCCCTCAGCACTGCTTTCTGGGATGCCTTTCTGAAAAGCGATGAGGAAGCGAAAAGCTGGCTGAATGGCGAAGGCGCGCGCTCGGTGTTGGATAAAGACGACAGGTGGCAGCACAAGTAGGCGTTCAACGTTCCTACACATGCGCCCGCTTCTTTTTCTCTTCGCCCTCAGTTCTCTGCTCTCTGCCGAGCCCCTCACGAACTCCATCGGCATGAAGCTCGTGCCGATCTCGCCCGGCAGCTTTGTCATGGGGCAAGATGGACCGGCGTCGGACTACAAGATCGCGAAGCATCCCGAGAAGTTCGATGACGCGGATTGGGATGAGAAGCCAGCGCATCGGGTGACGATCACACACGCGTTTCACATGGCTGCCACGGAGGTCACGCTGGCTCAGTATCGGGCGATGGACGCGGATTTTCGTGCGGGTGACAAGGAAGGCGATGTGGCGGTAGGCGGCATCAGTTGGGAGCAGGCGGTGAAGTTTTGCGAGTGGCTCTCGAAGAAAGAGGGCAAGCTTTATCGTCTGCCGACAGAGGCGGAGTGGGAATACGCCTGCCGTGCAGGCACCACGACACTGTTTTACACCGGCGACGCCTTGCCGGAGGGCTTTCAACCGTGGACGGACAGCGCGGGCTTCCGTGAGCGCTTCTTCCAAGACAAACCGATGCCGAAAGAATACAACGCAGGCACAAAACGCGATCTGCGTGTGGCTCAAGGCACGCCGAATGCCTGGGGACTGTATGACATGCACGGCAATCTCTCCGAGTGGTGTCTCGACTGGTATGGGCCGTATGAGGCGGGCGATCAAACCGATCCGCTGGGCCGTGTGGACGGCGACTTCCGCGTGATTCGCGGCGGGCATCACTCCACTTTCGTGCGCTTGCTGCGCTCGGCGAATCGCGCCGCGTGGCTGCCGCAGACGAAGTCGGACAAAGTCGGTTTTCGCGTCGTGCTGGCCGATATGCCACCTGGAAAGCCGCTGCCGCTTCCCGCGCCGCAAGCTCATGCTCAGAACGTTTCTCACGGCACGCCAAAGATCGAACTGCCACCGCAGGACGTGCCTTTCTTCAATGGACCGAAGCCCTTCGTCATCATCCCGCAGGATTCCTTTGGCCCGCTCTTCTCCTGGCACAATCACAGCCCCACCATCACCGAGTGCCCGAACGGCGATCTGCTCGCCGTGTGGTATTCCTGCGTCGATGAAGGCGGCACGGAACTGAACAACCTCGCCAGCCGTCTGCGTCTCGGCAAAAGCGCGTGGGAGCCAGCGTCCGTCTTCTGGGATGGCGCGGACATCAACGACCACGCGCCGAAGCTCTGGTGGGACGGCGACAAAACGATCTATCACTTCGCGCGTGGTCGCGATGAGGACATCGTGCGAAGCAGCACCGACAACGGCGTGACTTGGACCAAGGCGCAAACTTTTCAGCCCGTGAGCGAGATCGGCAATCAACTCCTGCGAACCCGCGATGGCACGATCTATATGACGCAGGATTCAGCGAACCACAGTTTCACCATCAGCCGCGATGGAGGCAAGACATGGACCTCCGCGATCATTGCCGACAAAAAGGAAGCCTTCCGCAGCGGCAGCCCTGCGCGTCATGCCGGCATCCATGCGCCCATCGTCGAACTCAAAGACGGTCGCCTCATGACCTTCGGCCGACTCAACACCGAACCGGAGCAAGCGAAGTTCAACTTCAAAACACCCGCCAGCTTCTCCAGCGACGGCGGCAAGACCTGGACGCACGAAGCGACCGAGTTCCCCGCCATCAGCAGCGTGCAGCGCCAAGCTCTCATCCGCCTTCGCGAAGGCCCGCTGCTCTTCTGTTCCTTCACCGATCTCTCTGCGAACTCGAAGAACCCCAAAGGTCTGACCTTCCAAAGCAAGACGGGCGAGTTCAACGGTGCAGGTCTTTTCGCCGCAGTGTCCTTCGACGAAGGCAAAACCTGGCCGCACAAGCGACTCGTCACCCCTGGCGGTCAAGAGCGCACCATCAACGGCATCGACCGCGGCCAGTTCAAACTCAGCGTCACCCGCGCCGAACCCCAAGGCTACCTCGCCGCCATCCAAACCCGCGACGGCCGTATCCAACTCATCAGCAGCAAGAACCACTACGTCTTCAATCTCGCGTGGCTGAAGGCGCTGCCGGAGATGCTGTAGCTTCGATTGGCAATCGAAGTCTTTATGCCCATGATTCGATGACCAATCGAATCAACCAT
Source organism: Verrucomicrobiaceae bacterium (assembly GCA_031411715.1). Lineage (GTDB taxonomy): Bacteria > Verrucomicrobiota > Verrucomicrobiia > Verrucomicrobiales > Verrucomicrobiaceae > Prosthecobacter. The sequence continues at coordinate 5,150 of JANOBP010000415.1, forward strand.
GAAACGCCTCCTCACACTCATCACCACTCTCCTCGCGCTGCCACTACTCGCGCAGGAGCCTTTGCCCAAGAAAGCCGAGATCTTCGAGATCGAGGGCCACAAAGCCGTGCTGTATGCCGCGCCCAAACCTGCTGATGGCAAACCGTGGCTATGGTATGCACCGACATTGAACGGCGGTGTCTCGCTGGCAGGACGTCCGATGTATTTCGAGGCTTTCATGAAGGCGGGCATCAGCATCGCGGGCTTTGATCTCGGTGAGGTGCGTGGTTCACCAGTCAGCACGGCGAAGTTCACCCTGTTTTATGATGAGATGGTGAAGCGTGGCTACTCGCCAAAGCCGATCCTGCTCGGCCAAAGTCGCGGCGGCATGATGACTCTGGTCTGGGCGTTTCGGAATCCCGACAAGGTGAAGGCCTGGGTGGGCATCTATCCCGTGTGCAATCTCGCGAGCTGGCCGTTGAAGAACTCGAAGAAGGACACGCTCGCTGATTTCGCGATGTCTGAGCCCGAACTCGTCGCCAAGCTCAGTGAGTTCAATCCCATCGACAACTTGAAGGGCCTGCTGGCCAACAAGGTGCCGATGTTCTCCGTGCATGGTGATTCCGATGTTGTGGTGCCGTATGATTTGAACACCCAGCTCCTCAAAGAACGCTACGAAGCCGGTGGCGGTTCCTTCACCGTGAAAGTCGTCCCCGGCGAAGGTCACAAGGTCGGTCCGTCGTTCTTCGAGTGCCAGGAACTGGTCGATTTCGTCCTCAAACACGCCAAATAGCCACCCCCATGAAAACCCTGCTCGCCTCACTCGCTCTCCTGTTCGTCGTCCAAGCCTTCGCGGAGGAGAATCCAAAGCTCGCCGCTGTTCAGGCGGCCGACAAAGCCCGCGTGGCCGCCATGAAGTCGCCGGACCGCGAGAAACTCGGCGCCATCTTTTCCGATGAGCTGCGCTACGCGCACTCGAACGGCATCGTGGATACGAAAGCGTCGTTCATCGACATCCTGAGTGCCGGAAAGACCAAATACGTCGGCTACGACTACGAGGAGCAGAACTTCACCTTCCCTGCGCCCGGCATCGCGCTCATGACAGGTCGTGCGCATGTCAAAGCAGTGACCGCAACCGGCGAGATGGACAGCGTGCTGAGCTTCCTGGCGGTGTGGCGTGAAGAAAACGGCCAGTGGCGTTTCCTCGCCTGGCAGTCGTGCAAATTACCTGCGGTGGCAAAGTAACTACCATTTCATGCGAAAGAATGCGTGCAGCACTGCTTTTGGCTATGCTCGCCATTCTCCCGCATGAAAAATCTCTTCGCCCTTCTACTCCTCACGACAGCCGCTTTCGCTCAGTCACGCGACATTCTCGACTACGCCGGCCAGAACAACGCACCGGCGGGCACGAAGCGGCTCGTGTTCATCGCGGCGAAGGGCACGCATGGGGGTGGCGGGCAGCATGAGTTCTTCGCGGGGGCCACATATCTGGCGCGGCGCATCAATGAGACCTATCCGCAAGCCTTTGCGGTGGTGTATCCGGAGAATAATTGGCCGAAGGACCTCACGAAAGCGGATGCGATCATCGTGCTGCTGAATCACGGCGGTCGCGCGGCGGATGATGTGAACATCAAGGCGGCCTGCGATCGCGGCGCGGGCTTTGCGGCGATTCATTATGGGGTGGAGGCCAGGATCGGCTCGCAGGGCAAAAACTTCCTCGATTGGATGGGCGGCTTCTTCGAGACGTTTTACTCGGTGAACCCGACGTGGGAGGCGAGCGTGCAGCCGGGCAAACATCCGGTGGCGAATGGTGTGAAGGCCTTCTCGGCGAAGGATGAATGGTATTACCACATGCGCTTCGTGCCGGAGATGAAAGGCGTGACACCGGTGCTCAGTGCCATCGCGCCGCTGAACACGGTGAAGTTCAAAGAAGGCGACAAGCCGAGTCCGCACGGCGGTAACCCGGACGTGCTGGCCGATGTGACTGCGGGCAAGCCGCAGCATCTCGCGTGGGCCTTTGATCGGCCGAAAGGCGGGCGCGGGTTTGGCTTCACGGGGTTTCATTTCTTCGCGAACATGACGAATGACAGCTTCCGCACGACGATGCTGAATGGCGTGGCGTGGGTGGCTGGTTTGGAGATTCCAGCGGGCGGTATCGCGTCGAAAACACCGACGCAGGCCGAGCTGGATGCGTTGATGGCCGAGGCGCACGGCCCGAAGGTGGCGAAGCCCGCCGGCACGGCGAAACCGGTCTTTGAAACACCGGCGCTGACCTCCACGAGCACGCCACGACTGGTTGCCATCGACGTGCCGCTGAAGGACGCGAAGGAGCTGTATCTCGTGGTTTCGGATGAAGGCTCGAAGAGCTGCGACTGGTCGAACTGGATCGAGCCACGACTCATCATGGCCGATGGTAAAGTGGTCGATTTGACGACGCTGAAATGGAAGGGCGACGACAGCGGTTTTGGCCGCACACGCATCGGCACGAACCACAGCGGCAAGCCGATGCTCGTGGACAAGCAGACCTACACGAACGGCATCGGCACGCACGCGCCGTCGGCCATCGCGTATGAACTGCCCGCAGGCGTGGTGCGTTTCACCGCGAAGGTGGCGATCGATGATGGTGGCATGATTCGCGCTGGAAAGCCGAGCGATGCGCAGGTGAAGTTTCAAATCTACACCGCGCTGCCCGCCACGCCGGAGGCGAAGGCCGCGGCGAATCCGCCGAACTTCAGCGAAGGCCCACCGCAAGTGCCCGCTGAGCTTTTCACCGTGCCGGAGGGCCTCGAAGTGACGCTGTGGGCCACCTCGCCGATGCTCTACAATCCAACGAACATCGACTTCGACGCGCAGGGCCGGTTGTATGTCGCGGAAGGCGTGAATTATCGCGGCAAAGGCGGCCGTCGCAAAGAAGGCGACCGCATTGTCGTGCTCGAAGACACGGACCACGACGGCAAGGCGGACAAGAGCAGCGTTTTCGTGCAGGAGCCGGGACTTGCATCTCCGCTCGGTGTCGCGGTGATCGACGGCAAGGTCGTCGTGTCGCAACCGCCGGACCTGCTCGTGTATTCGGATGCGGATGGCGATTTGAAGCCGGAGAAACGCGAGGTGCTGCTCACGGGCTTCAATGGTCGCCAGCACGATCACAGCCTGCACAGCGTCACCGCCGGATCGGACGGCCAGTGGTATTTCAATCAAGGCAACACCGGCGCCGAGTTCACCGACCGCAGCGGCAAGACCTTCCGCATGGGCAGTCCGTATCAGCTCCAAAACATCGCCGGCATGAAGAGCGACGACGGCCATGTGTGGATCGGCGGCTTCAGATTGCGAATGAACCCCGATGGCACAAACGTGAACATCATTGGGCACAACTACCGCAATAGCTACGAGCAGGCGCTCACCAGCTACGGCGATCTTTTTCAAAGCGACAACGATGATCCGC
>JANOBP010000416.1:0-3739 GCA_031411715.1 Verrucomicrobiaceae bacterium
GTTCATCACTTGGAGCAAAGAGGACAAGAGCCTCCCTGCCTATAAGCAGAAGACCAAAGTCGAAGAAGATCTCCGTGACTCCTTTGCTACTTGGGCCACACACCCAACCAACCCACGTTTCGCAATGGCCATCGCCAACCGCATGTGGAAACGCGCTTTCGGTCAAGGCGTTGCTGAGCCAGTCACAAACATCGATAATCCCAAAGAGTCCGCCAATCCTGAACTGATCGTTCACCTCGCCGAAGAAATGAAGCGCGTGAAATTCAATCTGAAGGACTTCATGCGCATCATCTACAATACCCGTGCGTATCAGTCTGAGGCCACCACTGAGCACATCGCTATGGGTGAGCCTTACTACTTCCAAGGACCTCTTCTTCGCCGCATGAGCGCTGAGCAGGCTTGGGATTCTTACATGACCCTCGTTCTTGGTGAGCCCGACAAGTACAAAAAGCCCCTCGACAATCTCTATGGTAACTCGATTGACCTCGATCTCGAGAATCCAAAGCTCGACGCCAAGACGGTGCTCATGAAATACAGCGCTTACCGCGACATCGAAAAGAAGATTAACGCCATGCAGGGTGGTAGCCTCGCTGATGTCGGCGGCGAGATGATGATGGAAGACAGCAAAAAGGCCAAGGGTAAAGGCAAGGGTAAAGATGATGCTCCAGACATGATGATGGAGAACGCCTCCGCCAGCTATGGTGGCATGATTCTTCGCCGTGCAGCCGAGCTTGAGCAGCCCGCACGTCCAGGCCACTTCCTCACCGATTTTGGTCAATCCCCTCGTAACCTCATTGATGGCAGTTCCAAGATTGGTTCCGTGCCTCAGGTGCTCATGATGATGAACGGTAAGGCCCAGGAGATGCTCACCAGCAACGATTCCCTGATTTTCCGCACCATGGACAAGGTGAAATCACCCTCCGAGAAGGTTGAATCTCTCTTCCTCTCCGTCCTCAGCCGCCGCCCGACGATGATCGAAAAAGACATCGCCAAGCGCACTCTTTCTGGTGGCGACGATGGCTACTCCAGCATGATCTGGGCACTCATCAACACCCGCGAGTTCATTTTCGTCCAATAAGTCACCTCACATCACCACACAAACCGCTAACAAATCCAACTACACATCCAAATGAAAACCGAACTCAACAAACTCAGCCAGCTGGCCCGTCGTGACTTCATGATGCGCACGGCGCAAACCGCCCTTGGCGTTACCGTCATGCCAGCACTCAATCTTGGCGCAGCTCCGGCTGCCGCAGCTGCCAAAGGCGGCGTCGGCTCCCCAGGCTTCGGCAAGGCCAAAAACGTCATCTTCCTCTGGATGGGTGGCGGTATGACCCACATCGACACTTGGGATCCAAAAACCGGCGACACCAAAGGACCAACCGATCCCATCAAGGGCAAGGGCGGCATCGACTATCTCGGCGGTACCATGACCAAAATGGCAGCTGTCTCTGATAAGATCTCCATCATCCGTTCCATGTCTTCCAAGACCGGCGTGCATGAAGCAGGTACTTACATCATGAAAACGGGCTACGAGCCACGTGGCACCATTGTTCATCCTTCAATGGGTGCTTGGGCTTCCCACTTCCTCGGCCGTATCAAAGGTGTCACCCTCCCTGACAGCGTCGTGGTCAATAGCGGCAGCGCCTATCCAGGTTCTGGCTTCTTCCCACCTGCTATGAGCCCGATTCCGATCTCCAATCCTCAGACCGGCCTCCAGAACATCAAGCCAACCACTTCTGACAGCCAGTTCCAGAAGCGTGTCGGCCTTATGGACGAGTTCGACAGCGCCTTCCGCAAGAAGTTCCAGTCGGAAGATGTCAAAGCTTATAGCGAGTTCTACGACGAAACCATGAAGTTGATGAAGAGCGAAGACCTCAAGGCCTTCGATCTCACCCAAGAGTCGGCTGCTACACGTGAGAAATTCGGCACCAATAGCTTCGGTCAAGGAGCACTCCTCGCACGCCGCCTTGTCCAGGCTGGTGTCCGCTACATCGAAGTCCAATCCGGCGGCTGGGACATGCACAACAACATCGACACCGCGCTCAACGGCACTGGTGCCACGATGGACAATGTGTTTGCAACCCTCATCTCTGACCTCGCCGAAAACGGCCTGCTCGAGTCCACCATGGTCGTCATGGGTTCCGAGTTCGGACGTACGCCCGACGTCAATGAGAACGAAGGTCGTGACCATTACCCAATCGCTTACTCCACCGTCTTCGCAGGCGGCGGCGTCAAAGGCGGTTTCGTTTATGGCTCCACCGATAAGGATGGTCGCCGTGTCGCTGACAAGCAGGTTTCCCCACAGGACTTCCAGGCCACCATCGGCCATGGCATGGGTCTCCCAGTTGACGAAGTCGTCATGTCCCCTTCCAACCGTCCCTTCACGGTCGGCGACAAGGGCACACCAGTCCTCGACATCTTCGCGTAAGCGAAGACAACATCGAGTATCACTCACACAGAGCACCCGGTCGCAAGACCGGGTGTTTTGTTTTCTGTGCGCTAAACCAATGGAGTCCTGATCCTTATCCCAGCGCCACCATGCTCACCTTCAGCTCGACACAGAGCCTCAAAACTTCAGCACGGCCCAAAATCAGCGTTTTCCCAGCCTCTACGGCTATCAAATCCACTCCTGCACCTGCCGCCGTGCGGATAGTCTCCGCTCCCACCACTGGCACATCAAAGCGCATGTCTTGATTGGGCTTTGAGACTTTGACCATCGTCGCGCCGCCGCGTCCTAGCCCGCCGCCTCGCTTCACAGCCTCATTTGTTCCCTCAAAAGCCTCCACCGCCAGCACGGTGCCATTTTTCACCACCACGGTCTGTCCAATATCAAGCCGACTGCTCTCTTTCGCGATCTTGAATCCATAGTCTGCATCCTCCTGCCGACGTTTCTTGATCTGCGGCCCTGCTACGTGACCCACTCCTGGCATCAGGTCCTCCAAAAAAGTCGTCGCTGGCAACAGCGTGATGCCATCCTTGGCCAACTCGTCACCGATCGCCCCAAACATCGTCTCTGCATTCCGTTGCTTCAATCGGGCCAGTATCATCAGTATTCGAAAATCGGGTCGCAAATTGAACAAGTTCTTCGGTGCGATCTGTCCCACCATAACCGCCTGCTTCACCCCCTGCTTTTTAAAGAACCCAATCATTTTCCCCAATTGACCGACGCGAAACCATTCCATCGCATCGACCATCGCTGCTAGCTCGGGCTTCGTCTCATCGGTAAAACCTGCCGCCACCAGTTTCTTCACCCCGGCCTTCCGTGCCGCCACGACAAAGGTCTCCGGATAAATGCCGTTCCCGGCGATGAGTGCGACGCTGTCCAAGTTCAGGCTCATGGCATCACATCAAAAACTTCGGACTCTGCTTCATGAACTCACACGGATTTTCCCAGGCCACACGCTGCACCATCTCCGCGCTCCAGCCCCGCTGCCGCATCGCCTGCATCGTCTTTGGAACCGCCAGTGGATCACTCACTCCCCAGTCACACGCACTGTTCATCCAGATGCGCTCCGCTTGTCGGCCTTCCAGCATATCGATTGCTCGGTGCGGCGTGCATTTGCTCTCAGGATACAACGTGATGCCCGCCCAGAAGCCATGATCCAGCACGTGATCGATCGTATGCTCCTCCACATGGTCAATGATCACGCGCTCCGGCTTGATCTTGGAAAAATTCTTCAACGCCTCCACGATGAGCTTCGTCCCCTTCAGCTTGTCTTCCAGATGGGGTGTATGG
>JANOBP010000417.1:0-24382 GCA_031411715.1 Verrucomicrobiaceae bacterium
AAAATGCGCTACGACGACTTGAAGCGGCCTTTTACCGACAAAACTCCAGGCGACCGCATCATTGTCAGCATGGGACTCGGCACACTGATCGCTGATGGATTCCTCATCGTGCAATGCGAGAAGGTGGAGGAGATGGAGGCCGTGGGGCGTGCGATGATCAAGTATGGCAAGGCTCTCGGAGCTGGCTCGAGAATGAATGTCCACGCGCAGAGCTTGTTTGAGCATAGTTTGAGGGGCAACTGGAAGGATCTGCGTACGGAACTCGCCAAAACGCAGGCAGATGTCGAGGCGGAGATGGTGCAACTGCGAGATGTGGACATCGCCCATCTCATCAGCCTCGGTGGCTGGTTGCGCGCACTTGAGATCGCCACCAAGACCATCAGCGACAATTATGCTGAGGAAAAGACTCGCCAGCTCACGCGTCGTGACATCGCCGAGTATTACATGATGAGCCTGGACAGCCTGCACCCCAGCATCATGAAGAATCCGTCGCTACAATCCCTACGCAAAGGCCTGGAGGAGATGCTGCCGCTCCTCGATGTGCCTGAAGGCAAAGCCCTCACGCATGATGAAGTGAAGGCGCTGTATCAAAAAGCATCCGCTCTCTCCCGCATCGTCACCGACAAGATGAACGGCTGAGAAGACCAGCCGTATTTCGAATAACACCCATGGCCAATCTTACTCCGCAACAGCGTCAACTCGTCGATCAATGGGCCGCTGAGGGTGCCAACCTCAATCAAATCCAAGACCGCCTCAAAACGGAGTGCGCGACTACCCTGACCTACATGGAGACGCGACTTCTCATCATGGAGTTGGGCGTTAAAATACAGGACAAGCCACGGGAACTACCACCCGTGGAAAAACCCGCCGCAGTGGCAGAGGAGGTCCCAGCAGATGCTGACTCGCCTGCCGCTGGCTCCTTACAAGTCTCGGCTGACGACATGCCACTGGAAGGCTCCGTCATCAGCGGTAAGGCCACCTTCACGGATGGTGTCAGCGTCATTTGGTTCATGGATCAAATGGGCCGCTTTGGCATGCGCGGCCCCGCTGCCGGCTACCAACCGCCAGCAGATGACATCCCGCTTTTCCAAAACGAACTGGACCGCCTCATGCAACTCCGCGGCTTCTAATTTTGCCCCATGCTCCTGATCATCGACAACTACGACTCCTTCACCTACAACCTCGTCCAATACTTCGGTGAGATGGGTGCCGTCATGGAAATCCGTCGCAATGATCAAATCACGCTGGATGAGATCGCCAAACTCAAGCCCGACCACATCTGCATTTCCCCCGGCCCCTGCACGCCCAAGGAAGCCGGCATCAGTTGTGCCGTGATCGAGCGCTTTGGCAAAAGCACACCACTACTCGGCGTCTGCCTCGGCCATCAGGCCATCGGTCACGTTTTCGGCGGTGATGTCGTCCGCGCGGGTCGCTTGATGCATGGCAAGACGTCGATGATTCGTCACAGCGGCCAATCGGTGTTCCAGGGCATGCCTGAGCCCTTTGAAGCCACGCGCTATCATTCATTGCTCGTAAAGCGCGATACCCTGCCGAGTTGCCTCGAGATCACTGCCACCGCCAGCGATGACGAATCCGAGATCATGGGCCTCCGCCACAAAGAACTGCCCATCCATGGCGTGCAGTTTCATCCCGAGTCCATCCTCACGCAGGATGGTAAGCGTTTGCTGAAGAATTTCCTGGCAATGTAAGCCTCTCGCGATGCGAGAAATCATTGGCGGCATGCTCGGTGCGCTCTTAAATCTGAGCGTGATGGTCCTCGCGGCTGTCACACCCTAAAGCCATGCCAAACTCCACTGCACTCCGGGACGCCCTCCAACAGTCGCCGAACAACCTCTCGCTACTGCTGCTCTACGGCCGTGCGTGCCTGGAAGAGCTGCACCTGGACGAAGCGCGTGAGGTTTTCACCCGCGCCCTGGACGAGGATCCGGATCAAACGGACGCCATGCTCGGTATCGCCAAGGTGCTCTTCATGGAAGGCAACACCTCCGGTGCTGCGGTGCGTGCCGAGCGTGTCATTTTCCTGGAGCCATCGAATGCACAGGCCCACCTGCTCCTCAGCCGTGTCTATCTCAGCGAGCACGACCGCAACAAGGCCATCGAGCACTTTGACCGCGCGGCGCAGATCGACGGAACCATGAGCGACCCCGCCTTGGAGCGTGAACTTGGCCGCACGGCGCGCGATGCGCGCAAAACCGCCCCCGCGCCTCCCCCTGAGCCCGCCACTCAAGAGGCTCTCCCACCTACAGGTGAGGGAGATGAGTTCTTTGACGATCCCTTTGATGATCCGCCCTATGACTGGCGCCCCGAGACTTTTTATGCTCCCGGCGATCCCGAACGCGGCAACGTCACTTTTGCCGACGTCGGCGGCATGGAGGAGCTCAAGGAAGAGATCCGCCTCAAGATCACCTACCCGCTGCAGTTCCCAGACTTGTATAAAGCCTACGGTCGTAAAACCGGCGGCGGTATCCTCATTTATGGCCCACCTGGTTGCGGCAAGACGCTCATCCTTCGCGCTGTGGCTGGTGAAGTGCCCTGCAACTACCTCGCCGTCGGCCTGCATGAGATTTTCGATCCCTATTTCGGCAGCACCGAGCGCAATCTGCATCAGATATTTGAAACCGCCCGCGCCAATGCCCCGTGCGTCCTTGTCTTTGATGATCTCGATTCACTCGCGCAAGACCGCCGCCAGATCCGCGAGAGCCAGATGCGAAATCTGGTCAATCAGTTCCTGCACGAGATGGACGGCATCCGCAGCGAAAATCAGCGCATCCTCGTCATCGGTGCCACCAATCAGCCTTGGGCGCTTGATCCAGCCTTCCGGCGGCCTGGACGCTTCGATCAAGCCATCTTTGTCGCTCCACCGGACGCCCCTGCACGTGCTCAGATCATTGAGTTGCTCGCCAAAGACAAGCCTATTGCCGACTTTGACAGCGCCACACTCATAGAAGCCACCAACGGCTTCTCCGGTGCCGATTTGAAGTGGGTTTTTGACCGTGCCGCCGAGCTTGCGCTTTCTGCTGCTATTCACACTGGCCAGCCAGTGCCCATCACGCTGGAGTTGCTCATGGCCGTCACCGCCACGCATAGACCGACCACTCAGGAATGGTTTGAAGGCGTGCGCACCCACGCCCAGCAGACCGCACCTGACGGCTTCTTCAACGAGGTGCGCAAATTCCTTGCTGCGCCGTCGAACTCCAAAAAGGATCGCTGAGCAGGCCGGAAAACGACTTGCCGCCGCACATGGCACGTGCGACACCATGCGCCCGAACAAGCACCCGTATTTCAACGGATAGAATGGTGGTCTCCGAAGCCGCAGATTCAGGTTCGATTCCTGACGGGTGCACTCTCCGCAAAAGCGGCTAAATCCCTTGTAAATTGAGGGTTCCAGCGTCAAAAGCGCTCTTTCCGTTGATATGTTCCATTGAGCAATTCAATCCGCTGAAATGCACCGAAATGAAGCCGAAAACCATTACAGCTTCAGCGGCAGGTTGCCAAAGGCTGGCATCTTCGATCGGGCGAGAAAGGGTGAGTTCGGCAGGTGGACCGATCAGCTCATCGCGATTCTGGTCACGGCCAAGCCGTTGTGACCGGCGACGATGACGCTGTCAGCGGCTTCGTTGACCACGAAATCGTGGACGTGGAACGGAGCCTTGCCCTCATAGGCGATCTTGCGCGTCGCCGGATCGATGAGGATCGCGAAGCCAGCGTTGTCGCCACCGCAGCCGAGCAGCCACTGGCCTTGTGGGTGGAAAGCCAATCGCTGAACGATGCCCTTGGTCGCAGAGGACTCGATCTCGGCGAGTGTCTCGCCTTTGTCCCAATCAAACAGCCGCACTCGTGCGCCCGCAGCGAGGTGATCAATGTTGCCGATCTGGCCGATGCCACCAGCGGCCAACTGGCGACCGTCGGGTGAGAAAGCCAAGGCCCGCACACCGCCGATGGAATGGCGGCGCTGCTTTGGGTCCCAAGTGTACATGCACGATGCATCAAGCGTGGTGATGGCCTTCCGTGCAGCCACGTCCCAGATCACGATGCGGCCCACCTTGTCTGCGGTGGCAAGTCGTGAGCCATCGGCGTTGAAGGCGCAGGTGAAGAGCATGGAGGGATACTGATGCGGCGTCTCGGCGTCATGACCTTGCAGCTCGCCCAGCGGCTTTCCGGTCAAGCCATCCCACAGCCTGCAGACCATGTCATCGGCCACACTGGCGACGAGCTTCCCATCGGGTGATGCCACGACCTTGCGAATCCATTTCGCATGGGCATTGGCCACGGCGTGAACGGGCTTACGTGTTGCCATATCCCACCAGATGAGCTGCTTGTCATACGAGCCGGAGACCAGGCGGCTGTGATCCGCCGCGAGCGCGAGCCCTGTGACATAGCCGCCGGGACGATGCCGCACCTCGCCGCCATCAAGGGCGAGAGCCTCTGGCTTCTCGACAGCGAGGTCGGTAAAATAGATGCCGCCATCCGAGCTGCCGGAGTAAACCTGGCTCGTGCCCGGCACGCGGGCGAGGCTGAAATGGATGTCCTGGCGGGAGAGCTTCTTCTCTTCCTTGATGGTGAATGATGCGGCCATGATGAAGACAACGAGTTACGCGAGCAGATCGCGGATGGGACGGATGCCGGGATTGACCAACGGCACGGGACGCGCGCCGACCTGGTATTCATGGTTCGGATCAATGCCGACCGCCGCAAGGATGGTGGCGAACAACTCACCCGCGCCGACTTCGCCCTCGACGACCTTGCGCCCGTCTTCGTCCGTTTTGCCCCACACGGCTCCGCCCTGGATACCACAGCCATACAGCGCCGCGCTCCAGGCATCGGCGAAGTGATCGCGCCCGAGGCTGGCATTGATCGTTGGCGTGCGGCCGAACTCACCGTAGGCGACCACGAGAGTCGATTCCAGCAGGCCGCGTTGATCGAGATCATCGAGCAGCGTGGCCATCACGTGATCCAGTTCCGGCACCATCTCGGCGTGCGTTTCGAAGTTCTGCCCGTGGCTGTCCCACCAGGCCCGCGAGACACGCACGAATGACACTCCTGCCTCCACCATGCGCCGCGCCATCAGTGCCTGCTGGCCGAAGAGCGAGGGGCCATACCAGTTGCGCACCCAGCGCGGTTCTTTCTCGATGTCGAAGAGCGGCTCACTGCTCATCAAGCCATGCACCCGAGCATAGGCGAAGGCGTGGCTACGCATTGTCTCGGTCTCGCGACCAGCGGAGAAGCGCGCACTGAGCAGGTCGCGCAAGCGCGCGCGATCCCGATGATCGAGGTCGTTGATGGCCTCCAGCCGTGTGAGGTTTGGCGGCATGGTGCTGTCGTCGAGGTTCATCGGCGCATAGCGGGCACCGAGGAAGGCGGGCGAGAGCTTGCCGCTGCCACGCCCTTCGGTTTGTGAGTAAAAAGACACGTAGCCCGGCACGCGGCTGTCGGCTCGGCCCAGCTCCTTGGCGATGATGGAGCCGAGGTCTGGGTATTGCAGAGCGGCTTCATTCTTGCGGCCACGCAGCATCATCTCCGCGCCCGTGCCATGCCCGCCATCGCGGGTGTTGAGCGAGCGGATGATGGCGGTGCGATGCATGCGCTTGGCCATCTTTGGCATCAACTCGGAGATGTGCACTCCGGGCACCGAGGTGGGGATAGAGTCATACGGACCTCCAGTGGGACGGCCTGGCTTGGGATCCCAAGTCTCCAGTTGGCTCGATCCACCGGCCAGCCAGAGCAGGATGACGCTGCGTCCAGTCTTGCGCAGCGCATCATTGATGGAGGTCTCGTCCAGCGCGTGAATCGCTCCGCTGCTGCCGAGCAGAGAGCCGGAGCCGACCGCTAGCGCCTGGCTCAAGAAGGCCCTGCGGCTGATGTGGTGTGCGTTGGTGCCGCAGTAGTTGGATGGATTGCTCATGTCCGTTGGTATTTGAGAAAAGGATCAGTAGTTGAAGCGGAACTCCGCGCTCGACAGCATCGCCCACACGATCTGCCGCATCCCCGCCTGCGGGCGATCGCTGCGCGCGTCGAGATAGCTGGCCAGCAGCGAAACTTCCTCCTCGCTCAGCTCGCGCTGCCAGATCGCTTTGCCTGCGAGACGAATGCGCTCCGCAACCTCGGGCAGCGCCTCCATGGCTTTCACCAAGCCACTGCCGTCGAGCAACTGGCCTTGCACGTCGTTGCTGTTGCTGAGGAACAATGCCTCATCCACAGACACTTGGAAGTCCTCGCCCGGGCGCTCGAACCAGCGCTCATAGCCCGATGCACCGCGCTCGGTGTTGAGGATGCGCTGCTCGATCTCCTCGGACTTCGCTTTGCTTGGCGCAAGATACGACGGCTCCATTGCCGCGAACCGCAGCGACATCGCCTGCTGCCTCGGGGTCAGCGGCCGCGGATGGGCGACCGCGAAAAGGTTGCGTGCCGGGCGTGTGTCGCTCTGCCAACGGCTGTCGCGTTGCCATGCCTTGCTGGTGACGATGCCGCGGATCAGGCGCCGGAGGTCGTAGCCATTGGCCGCCAAATCGCGCGCCAGCCACTGCATCAGTTCCGGATGGCTCGGGGCGTTCTCGCCGTGCATTTGGTCGAGCGGCATCACCAGGCCACAGCCGAACAAGCGGTCCCACATACGATTGACGATGGCCCGGGCAAACCAATGCTGTTGCTCTGTTGACAGTCCCGTCTCGATCAACCTCGCCCTGCGGCTGTATTGCGCGGGCGGTGGTGGTTTCTTGTCCTTCTTCAACTGCTCCAACAGCGCGCGCTCGGCCTTCTTCTGCTCTTCGCTCGGCTCCATCGAAGCAGGGTCAATCAAAGGCGCGCCGCCGAGGAAACTCAAGGTAGCGGGCTTCTCTTTGCCCTTGCTGGTCTTGAAGCTGATCTGCCCGTATTCGCGCTCACCGACGAAACCTCCGTTGTCGAAGGTGCGGGCAAAGAAGGACTTCATCCCGTAGTAGGTGTCCTGAGTCCAGTCCTTCACATACGGGTGATCGTGGCACTGGGCGCAACTGATGTTCACGCCGAAGAAGCGCACACTCACGTCATTGGCCATGCGGTCGGTGTCCATCACCCGCTGCCGCAAAAACTGATCCACACCGGGCCGTGACTCGGTGTCCATCTGTCCTGCGATGGCATCGCGGAACACCACGTCCCAGCCTTTCCTCTTCGTCACGGCGAGATCGAGATACTTTTGAAACTCCGTGCCCTGTCCGTCCATCAGCAGCCAGTTCAACTCATTCGACAGATGGCGATCAAAAGCCTGACTTGCCATGAGACGCTCAACATGGCGAGCCCATGCCTCCGGTGAGTCGCCTTCGGCCACGAATGCATCCAGCTCACCCACTGTCGGCACGCGCCCGTGCAGGTCGAGCATCAACCGCCGCAGTCGCGTCTCGAGCGGCGCCGTCAGAGCGGGCATCATGTCACGCTGCTTCAGTTTTTGATCAATGCAGCGATCAATCACCTCCGCCATCGGCAGGTTCGCCGCAGGCAGTGTGGCCGGGTCTATCTTCTCCCACCATGGCTTAGCCGCATCCGCCGCCGAAGCCATCGCCCCACAAACCATCGCCAGCGACAGCACCCACGCCCTGCGCGCAGGTGACTTGCCATTGCTGAGGTGAAGTGAAGGGGAGAGGTATCTCATGGTTTGAGTCACCAACTAACTACTTGAGCGCGACACCTAATCTTGCGCGGAGGCGAGCAGGCAGACGAGACCCAAGCTGATGGATTCGGTGCGAAGAAGCCTCGGCGGTGAGGGATTCAAACCCTTCTACTTCTTGATGGGGTCTCCGAGTGCACCAGCGACATTTTGTGGTTCAAGCTCGGTCGCCGCGCCAGCGGTAGCCGACGCCGCGTATGGCTTCGATGATCTCGTCGCCACGCTCAATCTTTTTGCGCAGTTTGGCGATGTGCTGATCAAGCGTGCGGATTTCGGGCATGTAGTTGAGGCCTCAACAAACGTCGAAAAGGCTGGTGAGGGCTAGGAAGAGGATGGCGTGTGTTTTCATGGCCACCAGACTGCCACACAGCCCTGCGGCTGCGTCAACGCAGCATGAAAGCATTGTAAAAGTTCTGTGCTTGCCGCCGGGGTGCTTCTTGGCATAGCATGGGCCATATGAAAATGCTCTTCTGCTTATTCGTGCTCAGCTTCATCGCGTCCACCAACGCGCGTGCTGCGTCTGCGCCGCGCACTTGGACTTCGAGTGATGGGAAGTCCAAGTTTGAAGGGGTTGTGATGGAGTTCTCAGAGAAGGAGGTGCGGATTCGGAGGTCGAAGGATTTGAATGAGTTCAAGGTGCCGGTGGAGAAGCTGTCGGCGGAGGATCAGGGCTACGTGAAAGGGCTGCTGCGTGAGCGGCGTCGTGATTCAGGAATGAAGGAAGGTGTGTATGCCGAGAGAGTGACGGGGCAGTTTGTGAAAGGTGTTTCGAAGCAAGGGCTGAACTACCAACTGTGGGGCAATGCCAAGCTGGATGGGACGAAACGTTATCCGATCGTGATCTGGATGCATGGCTCAGGTCAGAGCGGAACGGACAATGAAGCGCAGATGGGTGGAGCGCCCAAGATTTGGCTGAATGAGGCGAATCAGGCCAAGGAAGCGTGCTTCATGCTGGCACCGCAATGCCCTTCGGCGGACATTGGCTGGAAGAATGAGGTGGCGGATAAGTTGATCGCGCTGATCGCGGATCTGACGGAGCATTTGCCGATCGATGAGAGCCGCATCTACCTCACGGGATCGTCAATGGGCGGCTTTGGAACGTTCGGCATCGCGGCGAAGTATCCGCAGGTCTTTGCCGCGTGTGTGCCGCTTTGTGGTGGTGGCGATGTGAAGCAGGCGGAGGTACTGAAAAGCATTCCGTTTTGGGTCTTCCATGGTGACAAGGACGACATGGTGCCGGTGGATCGCTCACGCGCCATCGTGGCAGCGGTGAAGGCGGCGGGTGGCGAGCTCATGAAATACTCGGAACTCGCTGGCGAAGGCCACGGCATCACGGGTGTGGTGTATCCGAAGCCAGAACTGCACGAGTGGCTATTCGCCCAGAAAAAGGCCGCGCCGACCTCAAAACAGTGATTGGATCACCGAATCTCGATGGGTTCGGCGATGTTGTGGTGCTTCTGTATCCTGACAATGGTGAAGAAGAGGCGTAGCCGCCACCAGATGCTGAAATTCATCTCTGGACGGCCAGCGAGCACGCAATTGATGGCACAGAGGATGCGGTGCTTGTTGGTAGGCTGGAAGAAAACCTGCGCGAAGTGCTTGGTGTAGAATTTCTCGATGAACTGCCAGAAGCGGCCCACATGCCGACGCGTGGACCATTCATAGCGCTTCATGGCAAAGGTCATCGACTTGCCAGCGGTGATGGCGGCATGTGCGACCTGCGCACCGCGCTGGCCGGTGTGCATCGCCAGCATGACTCCACTGGAGAAGATGGGGTCAATGAAGCCTGAGGCGTCTCCCACGCGCACGACGCGGTCAGCGACGAGCTTGCGGTTGGTGTAGGAGAAGTCAGTGAGCACATGGCCCTGCGTGAGGGCGGTGGCATTCATCATGCGCTCATTCACGGTCAGTGTGGTGCGCACGGCATCATCAAAGACGGCCTGTGGTGCCTTTTGCTGGGCTTTGAAGTCGGCTTGATCCAGCACAAGGCCGACGCTGACTTTGTCCCCTGCGAGCGGGATGAGCCAGAACCAGGAGTTCTCTCGCCGCACGATGAGGATGTCGCCCTTCTCCTCGTTTTCCGTCATCTTGACGCCGGAGTAATGGCCGAAGATGGCAATCTTTTTGTGGCCGGGGTAATACTCGCGCAGTTGCTCGCGGTTGGCGGTGAAATTGGTCAATCCGCTGGCATCGATGAGAAATGCAGCCTGCGCGGTGTGATCGCTGCCGTCTTGAGTGCGGAACTTCACCGTCACATGATTCTCTTCGACATGATGCTCGGTGACGAGCGCTTGCTCACGGACTTCCGCGCCGAGTTCCTCGGCATGACGCAGCAGGATGTCGTCGAAAATAGCCCGCTCGACCTGGAGTGCGTCTGGGTACTTGGTGAACGAGCCATTGGCAAAAATAAGCCGATTGTGGCGTGAGCCATCGCCCATCCAGAACTGCGCGCCTCGCTTGGTCACGAAGCCTGCCGCCTTCACTTTATCCCAAACACCGAGTTCTTCGAAAATGGGCCTGTTGTAAGGCAAAAGTGACTCACCGATGTGAAAGCGCGGGAATTTCTCCTTCTCCAGCACCAGCACTTTCCGCCCCGCCTGCCTCAACGTCACCGCCGCCGTCGCGCCTGCCGGCCCGCCGCCGATGATGATGACATCCCAAGAGGTTTCCATAATGCGGATGCAATGCCACGCGGCGGCCAAGAGGCAAGAGGAATGGATGTCAGGATAGACTCAAGTAGCGCCGAATGAACTCATCTGGCTTAATGGCCTGCGGTTTGTAGCCTGAGCCTCTTAGCTCACGGAAGTCACTGTCATCCGTGATGATGAAATCAGCGTGTGCGGTGATGGCGCAGTCAGCGAATTTGTCATCATCGCGATCTGATGGAACCGTGTGAAAATGAAAGGAAGGAGCGACTTTGAGGACATTGCCGCGATACTGTTCTCCCAGATCGAGGAGCCGTTCAAGTTGGCTCCAGCGTGTAGCCCCTGACTGGCGCAGGATGACTTCATGATACTCGACCAGGATGTCCGTGGACAGTGCCCAAACAAGACGACCAGAATACCAAGCATCCAAGATGACCGCGTAACGATGCTTCGGGTTTAATGCTGGGAGCAATGCATTTGAATCGATGACCACGATCATGCTGCTTTCAGCTTCATCTCAGCACGCACTTCACTCAGTACTTCTTCCAGGCGGCCGTACTTGCCTGATGTCCAATCTTGATCGAAACCGCTGCGCATCTCCTTCCAGACACGGTCCATTTCTAATCTGGCAAGCACCTGATCTACGAGTTCAATCTCATCATCCGTAAGATTGTCGATCTTTTGATGCAGCGCAGGCCGCTTGGAAGGTGGAGGAATGCTAGTCATCGGAAGAGGTTACCATCCCTCAAAGCGTGAGGCAAGGAGGCATATCCTTGGCAGCTTCACGCCCGAATCTTCGTGTACGGATTCCCTTCGTTCATATCGATGCGCTCGGGGCGGCCTTTGTGAGTGTAAATGAGGCGGGTGTGGTCGATGCCCATCAGATAGAGGATGGTGGCGTGGAGATCGTGGACGTGGAGTTTGTCTTCAACGGCGCGGAGGCCTAGCTCGTCGGTGGTGCCAATGGTGGTGCCGGCTTTGACGCCGCCGCCGGCCATCCACATGGTAAAGCCGGTGGGGTTGTGGTCACGGCCATCGCCTTTTTCGCTCATCGGCGTGCGGCCGAATTCGCCGCCCCAGATGACGAGCGTTTCATCGAGCAAGCCGCGAGATTTGAGGTCGCGTAGCAGACCGGCGACGGGCTTGTCCTGCGCACCGCAGTGGAGGGTGTGATTGGCTTCGATCTTGTCGTGCGCATCCCACTTGCTGCCGCTGCCGTGGTAGAGCTGGATGAAGCGCACGCCGCGCTCGACGAGTCGGCGGGCGAGGAGGCAATTGCGGCCCATGACCTCCGTTTTGGGATCGTCGATGCCGTAGAGCTTCTTGATGGCTTCGGACTCGCCACGCAGATCGACGGCCTCGGGAGCTTCGGATTGCATGCGGAAGGCTAGCTCGTAAGCGCGGATGCGGGCGTCGAGCTCGGTGTTGTCCGTGCGGGAGGCACCGAAATCACGGTTCAGGGAATTCAGGAAGCCGAGCTTGCCTTTCTGACGTGCTTCGGAGATGCCCTTGGGCGTGGCGAGATTGGATATCGGTGTGACACCGCCTTCAAACTCCACGCCTTGATACGTCGCAGGCATGAAACCGCTGCCCCAGTTGCGCACGCCGTTCACGACCTGCGTTTCGGTGTCTTTGATGACGACAAAGGCGGGCAAGTTGCGGTTCTCGGTGCCGAGGCCGTAGTTCACCCAAGAACCAAGTGAAGGACGACCGCCGAAGATGCTTCCGGTGTTCATCTGGCACACGCCACCGGCATGATTGATGCCATTGGAGACACAGGAGCGCACGACGCAGAGGTCATCGGCCATCTGCGCGGTGTGCGGCAACCAATCGGAGATGGAGAGACCGCTTTGGCCGTGCTGCTTCCACTCGCGCTTGTCCGCGAGCAATGGTGCGCGGCTTTCACCCATGGCCGTGATGACGGTGCCGAAGCTATCTGGCAGAGATTGGCCCGCGAGTTGGCGCAGCAGCGGTTTGGGATCAAAGAGATCAATGTGGCTCGGGCCGCCTTCCATGAAGAGGAAGATCACGCTCTTCGCCTTACCGGCCTTGTGCGCCAGTTTGGAGGCCTGCGGCGTTCCCGGCTTACCTCCCGAGTCACCCAGCGCAGCCATCAGCGGCGACTCACCCATCAACGCCGAAAGCGCCAGCGCTCCAAATCCCGCGCCGCCACGGCGGAGGATGTCTCGGCGATTGGTGAGGAATTCGTGATGGGGAATGGGGCTCATGAAAGCTTATAGGACGGCCGCGCCAGATTTTGGACAGATAATTACGCCGCAGCCTTCCGCGCGGCCATCACCAATGCCATGAACAGCTCGCGCTGCTCGGCGAGGGCGGCGACGGGGTCGCCGGCGGGTGGTTTGCCGGCTTCGAGGCAGATGTGGCCTTCATAGTCGGCTTCGACGAGGAGTTTGGCGAGTTTGTCGTGCGGGTAGGTGGGGGCGAGGCTGACACCGCGGATGTGGATGGTGTGGCCGAGGCGTTCTTTGACGAGGGCGAAGTTGGCTTCGAGGCCTGCGCCTTCGAGGTCGGTGTCGTTGGAGTTCCAGCAGATGCGGACGTTGTCGGCATCGGCGCAGGCATCCATGATGACTTTGACGTTGGGTAGGAGCGAGGTGTCCTTACCGTGGACTTCGAGCCGGATCTCCTGGCCGAAGCCGATGGCGTGATCTCCGAGTTCGGCGAGCGCTTTACCGATCTGGACGAGGGTTTTCTCGGTGGGTACGTCTTTGGGCAGGGCGTTGGGCTTCACCTTCACGCCAGTGCCGCCGATGTCGTGGCTGAGTTTGATGTAGGCTTTGGCTCCGTCGATGTTTTTCCTCAAAACGGCTGGGTCTGGCGAGTGGAACTCGAAATTGGTGCCCATGCCGAGCACTTTGACTGGAGCGTCGTCAAACTGCCTGCGGACCTCGGCGCGCTGGGCTGGGGTGAGGTCTGGACTGACGCCGTGCTTGTGCTCGACGCGCAGCTCGACGCCGAGGACTTTGGCGGCAGCGCAGTTTTGGATGATGGTGGCGATGTCCCAGTCTTTGCCCCATTGATAGGTAACAAGCCCGAATTGGATGTTTTCGCCCTTATAGGAGAGCTTGGCATCTTGAGCGAGTGCGGTGGCGGCGCTGGCGCCGAGGACGGTGGAGATGAAGTGACGACGTGAGTTCATGGTGAGGTGGATTTGAGTTTGCCAGAGGCGGTGGTGTGCTGTCACCATCGGAATTGATGAATCCAACGCTGCAACCTGCTGTTTTCTTCGACCGTGATGGCGTCGTGAACGTTTCTCCGGGCGCGGGCTATGTGCTGCGTGCGGAGGATTTTCATCTCAGCGCGGGCATCGTGGAGGCGCTGGCGCTGTGCAAGGCGCGTGGCTACAAGCTCATTTTGGTGACGAGTCAGCAGGGTGTGGGCAAGGGTTTGATGAGCCAGGAAGCTCTCGATGGCATCCACGCCAAGATGCAGGCAGCGCTGACGGCCAAGTTCGACGGCATTTACGGCTGCACACACCTCACCGGCACCTGCACCTGCCGCAAACCGAGCGCGGAGATGATTTTACGCGCTCAGCACGAGCATGGGCTCGATCTGAGTCGGAGCTGGCTCGTCGGAGATCATGACCGCGACATCCAGATGGCGGTGAATGCGGGCGTGCCACACACGGTGCGCATCCTGAGCCACCATGAACCGCTGGTGGCGGCGGAGTTTACGCTGGAGGGCACGGAGGGACTTTTGGACCTTTTTTCGGCTCAGCTCGCGGCAGGGGAAAGTGCTCAGTGCTGAGTGCTCAGTAAAAACCAGCGAGCATGACTCAGCACTGAGCACTGAGCACTGAGCACTTTTGCGCGTCAGCTTGACGGCTCTCTAGGACCACTCACTTCTCTTCCTTGGCGTAAGCAGCAAAGGCCTCCGCGATCTTACCGGATTTCTCGTCGCCTTTGTGGAAGATGAAGCGGTGGCGGAGCTTGATGCGCTCGTCTTGCTTGAGTTCGATGGCGGCGCTTTCAGTCTGCAGTTTCAATTGGGAGACGCCGAAGGGATTGGCGGTGAAGAGGCCGTAGGTGCGGGCGTGCCATGGTGTGGGGTGACGGAAGCTGGCTGGATGATTGAGCATGGCGATGCCGAGGTGCTCGCCCTCGACGGGGCCGTTGAAGTCGCACCAAGTGGCGCGCTTGCCCCAGGCGTCGGCGTCTTTGTGGCCGTTGCTGTTGATGATGACACCGCCCTGCTTGGCTTCGACGGACATGGTGTGTGGCACGCGGATGCTGAGGCCGGAATCTTTTTTGTCATCGACGACGACATTGCCAAATGCGGCGATCAAGTCGATGTCCACGTCTATGATGCGCGTGTCGCCTTCGACCTTGAAGGTCATGCGGCGTGTCTCGGAGATGATTTCTTTTCCCGCGTTGTCGAGATAACTCGAGTAGGCATCAATGACACCCGTAGCACCACCAGTGAGTGCAGCAAAGCGACGGTGCTTGATGCTGCCGAGGTGCGCCAAGGCCTCTGGCTTGGGCTTGGCACCGTAGGATGCCGCTTCAGCCCAAGTATTGAAGCCGCCAATGCTCTCGCAGCCGAAATTGAGGCCGCGATGATGAGGGTGGTCTTGTTTTTCTCCTTCGACGTTCTTCATTGGATAGGAGCGCGTCATGCTTTTGCCTGTGGGGCCGTAGATAGGCCAGAGGTATGGCTTGTTGGCCTGATCGACGACATATTCTGCGAAAATCTTACCATCGACTTTCACGATGGCACCGCCGGTGGCCGTCTGCTCGACGGTGAAGTCAGCGGCGCGGGCAAAGAGGCTGAGGAAAACGGCGGCGGTAGTGAGGAGTAGCGGTTTCATGATTGGATGCAGTGAACGGAGGCTTGGAGAGAGAGCTTTCGGCGTGGATCATGTCCAGCCATGAAAAAACGCTAGCGCAGTCTGTGTGGTGATGGTGGCGACTTCCTCGACTGGAACGCCGCGCAGGGCTGCGACAGCGCGTGCGGTGTCGGCGACGAAGGCTGGCTCGCAGCGCTTCCCGCGATGTGGAACTGGGGCGAGATAGGGCGCGTCGGTTTCGAGCATGAAATGGCCGGAGGACACGGTTTTGGCGGTCTCGGCGATGATGCCGGCGTTTTTGAAGCTGACGATGCCAGTGAAGGAAATGAGGTGGCCGAGATCGATCAAGGGCTGCGCCTGCTCCAGCGTGCCTGTGAAGCAGTGGAAGACACCGCGCAGCTTGCCGCTGAAGGGCAGCACATGAGCGGTGAGATCGTCCCAACTGTCGCGATTGTGCAAGATGACGTTGAGTTTCAGTTCAGCTGCGAGTGTGAGCTGCGCGTTGAGGACGGTGGATTGATGCGCGCGCCATTTTTCCTGCGTCCAGCCGTCTGGTGGAGCGTGGAAGTAGTCGAGGCCGATTTCACCAATCGCACAGACTTTGGGATGCTGGGCGAGATCACGCAGTTCGCTGATCCATGTGTCTCCACTAACCGTATCGACATCGCACGGATGGATGCCGATCGCGACGCGGATATCCGGCTCTTTTTCAGCGATGGAGAGCAGTTTGCGCGCGTTTTCGAGATCCACAGCAGGCGCGACCATGCGGGAAACGCCAGCGGCTCGTGCTCTTTCGAGGATAGCAGGTAGATCGGTGTCGAATTGGCGATTGCCGAGGTGGGTGTGCGTGTCGAAGAACATTTGTGAGACTTGCGTGTGGTAGTGCGCCTGCTTGGAACTTCAACAATCAAAAATCTTTGCTCATCAATCGTCAATAGCATACGTCGCGAGGCACTTAAACCGGCCAAATTGACGATTGCCGAACAATCGATTGCTGATTTATGAAGTGGGAAGAACTCGACGATGGACGTGCACGCCGAGTTTGTCGTAAAGTCGTTTTTTCATGCTTCACCGCGCACACATACCTTTTTTTGCTCTGCTGCTAAACGTTTACTGTTTCGCAGCGGAGGTGCCATTTGGCATTCATATCGTGGATGAGGAAACAGGGCGCGGGGTGCCGCTGATCACGCTGACGACGACGAATCACATCGCGCATACGACGGATAGCGCGGGATGGATCGCGTTTGATGAGCCGGGGCTGATGGAGCGGGCGGTTTATTTTCAGGTGAGCGGCCCAGGCTATGCCTTGGCGAAGGATGGCTTTGGATTCAGTGGCGTGAAGCTCACACCGAAGCATGGGGAGAAAGCGGAGGTCAAAATCATGCGCACCAACATCGCGGAGCGGCTGTACCGCATCACGGGGCAGGGTATTTACCGCGACAGCACGCTGCTGGGGCTGGAGGCACCGCTGCCAAGGCCCAACTTGTTTGCCGATGTGATGGGACAGGACTCGGTGCAGGTGGTACATTGGAAAAAACGTCTGTTCTGGATCTGGGGAGACACGCAGCGGCCCAATTATCCGCTGGGGAATTTTCATAGCACCGCAGCTTGGAGTGATATGCCTGAGAAGGGCGGTCTGGATCCACAGCATGGCATTCACTTTGAGTACATCACGGAGGGTGACGGTGCGGTGGCCAAGATGATCCCGGTGCAGGAGCCTGGTGTGGTGTGGCTCTTTGGCATGCTCACCGTGAGTGACGCTGCGGGAAAGGAGCACCTCATGGCGCACTACTCGCGGTGGAAGGATCTGAGCAAGCGACTGGAGCATGGACTGGCGGAAATGGATGAAGAGACACAGCGCTTCCGCCGCGTGTCGGTGCTGGGAGATGAGTTCACCTGGCAGTATCCGCAAAACAACGCGGTGCGTGCCAAAGGCAGCGGGAGTGATGGTGAGCGCGACTATTTCTACTTCTCGACACCGTTCTGCGTCACGCGAGTGCCGGCGACTTATGAGGATGTGCAGAATACGTCGAGCTATGAGGCGCTGGTGTGGTCTGATGAAATGAAGTCACATGTCTGGCAAGCTGGCGGAGAGCCGCTAAGTCAGGAATCTGAGGCGAAGCTGGTGAGTGAGAAAAAAATGCCAAAGAGCGAGGCGCGACTGCAAGTGGAGGACGCCCAAACGGGCAAGCCCGTCACACTGCATGGCAGCAGTGTGCATTGGAATGAGCACCGGAAGCGCTGGATCATGATCGCTGTGCAAAAAAGCGGCGGCGACTCGTTTCTGGGCGAGGTGTGGTATGCCGAGGCCAAGGGGATCGATGGTCCGTGGCGCAAGGCGATGAAGGTGGCCAGCCATCCGAAATACAGCTTCTACAATCCCAGCCAGCACGCGTTTTTTGACCAGCAAGACGGTCGCTACATTTTCTTTGAGGGCACTTACGCGGAGACGTTTTCCGGTAATCCAGTGGCGACGCCGAGATACGACTACAACCAGCTCATGTATCGTCTGGACTTGGATGAGGCACGCCTCAAGCCTGCGCAGGATTAGCCTGCATTTCTCACACCAGGTCCGTAGCGACGCGGGGTTGTAGCGCGGAATTCCGATTCCGCGACGTCACCGACTCGGTATCGGAATACCGAGCTACAAAAGGCAGCCGACACGCTGCATGGCTTTCACCAGGGAGTGTGAGAAATGCAGGATTAGCTTGCAGCCACGCAGACAAAGCCGTGCTCGTCGAGTGTGAGGCCACTGGGGAGCTGATCCTGGCGGATGCCTGGCAGGAGGCGGCCTAGCGCGCCGAGTTTGCGTCCGAGTTGCACATCTTTGTCGTTGGCTGGCATGGGCGGATTTGGAACCTCGGTGCTGAAGAGTGTGCCATCGGTATCGAGATAACCGCGCAGGATTTTTTCGTCGGTTTGCAGCGTGCGGTCACCATCCCAGCAGAAGACGAGGCGCTCGTGACCCGTGAGCTGACCCAGGTGCGCCGCGCTGGTGAAAGCCACGGTTGGCGCGCCATAAGCATCCTCCAGGCGGTGGATGATCTTGGTGCCGGGAAGCAGGCGCGCGAGATCATGCACGGTGCGCTGGATGATGCTGCCAGCGGGCTCCAGGCAGAGCAAGACATCACCCATGGCATGCCACTCCACATTGAGGACGCGCAGGGCGTTGGCAAAAGCCGTGCGGTCATCGCCCGCACGCTCCCAGGCGATGTGGGAGTCCATAGCCTCGGCGCTGAGGGCATGCATGGCGGTGCGGATGGCGGTAGCGTTGCCTGCTTTCGCGGGAAGAGGCTCGCCAAAATAGACGGAGACGGGATAGCGCAGTGCTTTGGGCCATTTGGTGAAGAAGCGACCGCCTTGGAACGAGAAGATGCTGCCATAGAGGCCGTCGAGATAGACGGGAATGACCTGCGCCTCCCCTTGCCGCGCCATGAGCTCAAAGCCACGGCGCAACTCATTGATCATGCCGTGTCGGGTGATCTGGCCTTCGGGGAACAGGGACACGACACCGCCTTCTAGCAGAGCGGCGGAGACATTGCGCACGGCGTCCTTGGCGCGCGTCGGTGAGATGGGCACCGTGCCCATGAGGCGGAGGAAGCCATTCATCCACCAGACGTGGTAGAGCACCTCCCACATGACGAAGCGCACATGCCGCGGGCACGCACTGGCCAGGATGAGCGCGTCCATGTAGCTGACGTGATTGGGCAGCATCAGCACACCGCCACTGACCGGCATGCGCTCAGGATGCACGGCGTGCACTTTGTAAACGGAGCGCACGATGGCGCGCGCGACCCACACGATGGCACCTTGCAGCCAAGTGAGTCGCGGACCGCTGTCCGTTGCGAATTCGGGATCTGACATGGCGCTTTGCATAGCCGCAATCCTCACTTTGGGAAAGCGTGGATGTTTCACCTGCGGTCTGGTAAGGCAGCCACGGCAACGGACGTTGCACCTGCGCACCATGAAACACTTCGCCTTCCTGCTTCTCTCCGTTTCCGCTTTCAGCGCTGAAAACCGCGATGCTCTTTTTCAGCGCAGCATCGAGGAGATGTTCCCGCGGCTGGTGGAGATCCGCCGAGACATCCACATGCACCCGGAGCTTTCCAACGAGGAAGTGCGCACCTCCGCACTCGTGGCGGAGAAATTGAAGGCGCTCGGGTTCGAGGTGAAAACCGGCGTGGCCAAGCATGGAGTCGTGGCCTTGTTCAAAGGCGCGCTGCCAGGGCCATGCGTCGCGGTGCGTGCCGACATGGACGCGCTGCCGATCAAGGAGCTGCGCAGCGTGCCGTATCGCTCGCAGAATCCGGGTGTCATGCATGCCTGTGGGCATGATGAGCATGTGACCTGCGCGCTCGGAGTGGCGGAGTTGCTCAGCAAGCATCGCGACCTCGTCAAAGGCAGCGTGAAATTCATCTTCCAGCCCGCAGAGGAGGCTATGCCGGCCACATTCAAGGGCGACTGGGGTGCCAAGCTCATGGTGGCGGAGGGCGTGATGGAAAACCCCAAGCCCGCAGCCGTTTTCGGCCTGCACACCACCGCCTCGGTGATGCCTGCCAGCGTCACCGATGATGAAGTGCATTATTTGAAGGCCGGGCAGATCGGTTACACACCCGGCATCGACAATGCCAACAGCGACCGCTTTCACATCATCATCCATGGCAAGATGGCGCACGGTTCTGCGCCACACAAAGGCGTGGATGCCATCGCTGTGGCTGCGGAGGCCATCATGGCGCTGCAGATGATCAAAAGCCGTCAGACCAACACACGCCAGCCTCTGGTCATCAGCATCGGCACCATCAGCGGTGGTGATCGTGAAAACATCATCGCCGAGAAGGTCGAGCTGGGCGGCACCGTGCGGACCTACGACGCCAAGTTCCGCGATGGCGTCATCGACATGATGCATCAGGTGCTCAAAGGCATCACCGCAGCTCATGGTGCCACTTACGAGATGGAATACCGCAAAACCTATCCCAGCATCATCAACGACCAAAAACTCGTCGATGCCACGCTACCCGTCTTCAGGCGCATCGTTGGCGAGAAAAACGTCATCCCGCTCATTCCCGGCATGGGCGGTGAGGACTTCAGTTTCTTCGCGCAAGTCGTCCCCGGCTTCTACTTCCGCCTCGGCGTGGCCAATGAGGCCAAAGGCTTCACCCACGGCGGCCACACGCCTATGTACGACTGCGACGAAGAAAGCATCAAAACCGGAGTCGCCGTCATGGCCGCCGCCGTGTGTGATTTCATGGAGTCGTGGTGGTAAGAGTCCACGCACAAGAATCAATCCAGAGCGAATCGGGCAGCGCCCACGTAACATCCAGCGCATGAGGCCGCAGAAGTGTTCAAGTTGGGGTTATCCTGCTGCGTAGGTTCTGCGGCATGGCTTCGCTTCAGGGATGCCGGTCAGCACGGCAAAGCAGTGTTGAACCCCAGGGGCATCTGCAGGCTCGCTCAGGCTCGCAGTTGTGCGCTCTTTACTGTTTGCCGTTTGGTTTCTCTACGTGTGGATCGGAGAGCTTGTCGGAGAATGGATACTGGAGAATATCGTCGCCATCGATCAGGAAGCCTCGAGTCCGAGCAACGTCAGAAGCCGCAAAATTCCCAATTGTCTCCTGCTTGCGACGTAACTCTGTGCCGACAAGCTCAACATCGGGAAAGTCGAGTCGGCAATGAGATGCCAAACGAAAATCCGGCGAGAGGCAAAGAAGGAAGCCGTGTCCGCGCGCAGGTGGATACTCACTACCTTGAGCGGAGGAGCGCAGGAAAAGCGCGGTCGCCAAGATAAACTTCTCCGGGCCACGCTCGATGGTTCCGAGGTAAGAAACGGACTTCAGGTGATATGAGAACCGCTTGTCTCCATCACGAGTGGTATGGGGTGTGAGATGATCGACCTTGGATGCTACAAGTGCCTCGGTGATTTTCCCAACCAGATTAGGCTGTGCAACAAACGCTCCTGGCTCACTTCCAAAGGAAGCGAACGTCATCAAGAACAAGAACAAGAACAAGGATGTGGAGATAGCACGCATTGGGTTTAGTTTTCTGGCGAACGACTCCGACTAGGCGACGGCGAGCGGGAAGTGTCGATGGCACGACAGATGCCATTCGAGCCGTTGCCTGCATCCGTTTTGATTCGCCCTTGTGTGGTCGATGGTGTGCTGTGCTACGGTCATGAGTTCTGTGAAAGGGTGCGGTATCGTTCCGCATGAGCCTCAATCTGAGTTGGACTCAAAACTGCATCTATCTGCTCCCGGAGCTCAAATGGATCAAGCTCCAAGCCAACTAACTCATGGCTCCAGTTCGGCCCAGCTATGACTCCATCTCCACTCATGCCGGGCAACCATCGAAAGAGGAAGTCGAAAAGCGGCATGCTTTCGACGCCATGGTCGGCAAACTGGGCCTTTTGGCATCGCCTAGCATATGCCTCATCCGAGAAGAAAAGCAGCACTGTAGTCGGCTCATCGTCTTCTGTCGTAAACTCGCTCGACTCACAAGAAGCAGTACCGTGGTCTGATCTGAGATGCCAAACAGTCTCCGACGAAGCGACTCTGTTCACGAACCGCTTAACGTCTGCTTGGCAATCGGCTGTGTTTCGGAGCATGGCGAGTGGCGATGTTAATTGGATAAACCGGGTTGAGGCCGGGTAAACGGGAGCAATTCACGAAAAGCAGGAATTGGAAATGGATGAGCCGATTGAAGCGAAAAAGTCGCGGATGGTCAAGATATGGCTGTGGCGCGGCTTTGGGGTGGCTAGGGGCGGAGATGGGTTTTTCAGGCGGCTTAAAAAAATCTTCACAAGAACGGTGCGCGGGGGTCGTTGGGCCGGATCGGAGGCTCGGATTTGGGTGCGCAGGGGTCGCGGTGCAGGATTGGAGGCTCGGATTTGGGTGCGCGAGGGTCGCGGGGCAGGATCGGAGGCTCGGATCGTGCTTCGCGAGAGCACCTGGGCGGGATGGGAAGAAGGGAGGCCGGGGCGGCCATGAGACTGGTGACGTGGAACTCGGGGGTCCGATTTGACGCTGTGAATTTAAGATGGGGCGCCCCCTGGATCACGTCATTCCAGACCTGACTCCGGGCACGACGATCTCCGCTTATGTCATCGCCGCCAACGCAGGCGGTGAAGCCACGCCCTCGCCGACGGTGACGAAGGTGGTGGGGGCGTAGGAAGGATAAAGGATGAATGATGAAGGATGAGCCACTTGCAAAACCTGCCTCAGCCCGCAGGGCTATCCCATGGGTAGCCGGGGGTAAGCGAGCCTCAGCGAGCAACGCCCTCGGTCCGCAGTGGCTCGCGATGCCGTGGCAGCGAACTCCGCAGGAGTTCTCCCATCGTCCGCGCGTTGGCGGTGATGTGCCGCAGCCTGCAATGGGAGAACCCCTGCGGAGTTCACCATCAAATTCAACGGAGGCGCGTTTGACCGGGGGTTTCGTTCCTCAACCCCCGGCTACGCATTAGATTAGCCCTGCGGGCTATGTGGACGAGGTTTTGCGAGTGGCTCGGATGAATGACGAAATCCCTGTTGAACTCAGCTCCTCTGCCTCTCCGCCCCTCTGCGGTAACAACGAACGTCAGGTGGTTCTCGCTTTGCCGCAGAGGGGCAGAGGGGCAGAGTTTTTTTGCTCTGCGGTGTTCCTGACTCTGCGGTGAGAGTCTCGGCACACGAATCAACCCAGAGCGAAAAAAGCGGCCTCGATGCGTCAACAACGGCAGCAACAAAGCCACATCGCGCACCTCACACGGCCATCCAGAGCCGCTGCCAGAGGCAATGCCATCGTCCCAGAGCGAATCGGGCAGCACCCGCGTAACACCAAGCCCATCAGGCTGCGGAAGTGTTCAAGCCGGGGTTATCCTGCTGCGCAGGTTCTGCGGCATGGCTTCGCTTCAGCGCTGCCGGTCAGCGCGGCAAGGCAGTGTTCAACTCCAGGGGGCATCTGCTGGCTCGCTCAGGCTCGCAGGCATGCACCCTTTAATGTCCGCCCTCTTGTTTTCGTGGTGTTTGGTCATGTTGCGTGAGGTTCGGATACCGGCAACAATGCAGCACGAATCAGCCACTGAAGTCGGAGATGCTCGCCATGAGGTAGCGTCGAGCCAAAGCAAAGCCTATCCTCACTCTGCAGCATGATAAGAGTCATGCCGGGAAGAAATGGAACCGAACCAACGTCAGTTGGGGCACTCAGACGGATGCGGCGGACTACGGCAGAGAAGGGCAAACGCACACGAAGCATAGCACTATCGCGCGCGATCTGGAGAGTGTAGTACCCAGCAATCTCACCCACCATAAATGGTAGCTGGCGAGGAATGACAAATCCAAGCCCCAGTGCAGCGATGAGAGCAATGCCAGTCGCTATCCAAGGCTGACTCTGTAGGCCCAGCAGACCTCGAACACCCAGCCAGCCAAAGATGGTCAGTCCCGCAATCTCAAACAGCAAGATGAACATGAAAAGGCCGCCAAGCACGAGGCTCTTGGTGAACCACGGCCAATCTCTCGATGGAACGGTGACTATCTCAGTCTTCATTGGCGCTAGGCTCCGATCTTGGGCGAACGTCCGAGCACAGTCGCTGCCTGCCGGCAGCGCGCTCGGATTTCAGGGTTAAGGTTGTAGCGTTCACTCAGATTTCAAGTCTCGGCGGGCAGGCAGTTAATCTGCTGCGCCTTGTTCGGCGCGTCGGTTGCTTGGGAAAGTGCGTATCTGATAGTCAGCATGTCGTAGTCGGGCTCCCAAGTCCCGACGCCATGAAGCGCTTTGAATGCCGATTCGAACCACATCGGTGATCGTGACCATCTGTTGTCATAGCTGCGCATGTCTTCAGGCGTCGCCTGACGTAACCGATTCCCATCAAAGTCCTCAATAAAATCACAGCCTCCAATATAAACCTTGAAGTTCGGCTTCGGAATCCGAGAACGATCCGGGAGGAGGTTCCCGACGATAGTCCACATCCCGTGATAAATCCGTGCGTCCATAGAGGCTCCCACCAAGGCGATTTCGTCCGATGTGATTTCATCCAACGAAATCTCCTGATTCCGGTCATACGAAGCCCCGAAAACGACGATGTAGATCGGGAACGAACAATGGTTCTTCAAAACGACCTGCCCATATCCAACTCTCCTGTCGTCGATGGGTATACTGAATACGTCTCCAATCTTTGCTCTAGATTTAGCCATATTTTTTTCGCCGAACGTTAAGCAGTGTATCCGAGCAGGAGGCGGAGACAAGGCTCGTTTTTCTGGAGGCACGTGGCGCGCCTTCTGGTCGGATACACTGCTGTTGGAC
>JANOBP010000418.1:0-7622 GCA_031411715.1 Verrucomicrobiaceae bacterium
GTTCACTGATGCCCGTGGCCAATGACTCGGCACTGCTCATCACGGAGAACAGTGTCACCATCCGCAGCATCTGCCGCATCGCTCAGATCATCGATGTGCCACCGACTCAGATTGCGAATGAAACCATCAAGCTGGTGCGAGCCAATGTCGAAATCGTGGCCGAGATCATCAATCAAATCTTCGAGCAGGACGAAAAATCTCAGACTGCCAGCTCCGCACCGGCACCTACCGCAGTGCCCTCCGCAGCCGGTGCACCAGGACAGCCTAGAGTCGCTACGGCACCCACCATTGGCACAGGAATCAACAGCACCTCATCCACCAATCCAGCCTCAGGCAAGGTCAAAGTCATCCCATATCTTCGCACCAATGAACTCATCGTCTTCGCACGGCCGGTCGATATCGCCTACATCCGCGCACTCGCTGAGAAGCTCGACAAACAAGACGATGGCGACACCTTCAAAAAATTCCGCCTCAACTACCTCAAGGTGGTGGACTTTCTGCCATCCGTTCGCGACGCCCTGGGTCGTGACACCGACATTGAGAGCGAAAGCGGAGGCGCTTCCTCAGGTGGCGGCCGCCGTGAGGGCAGCCGCAGTCGTCAGGGCCTGAGTTCGGCGTCACGCAATGAAAGCAGCGGCAACACCGCCGCCAACGGCAACAATGGATTCAATGGTGGGGGCATGAGCAATGGAGGCGGCTTCAATTCCGGTCCCCGCACTCAGCTTGAGGAACCTGATGCCGTCGGCGCGCCGGAATCCATCATTGTTGGCCGGACTTTCCTCCTCGCCGATCCCCAATCGAACAGCCTCATCGTCAACGGCTCGCCAGAGCACATCCAGCGCATCGAGCAACTGCTGCGGGAGCTCGATATTCAGCCGCAGCAGATCTATATCTCAGCCATCATCGGCCAGCTCAATCTCGGCACCGAATTCAATTACGGTTTCGACTTCCTGCGCCTGCTGGATGATTTCAGCGTGAGAGACGTGGCTGCTGGTGCGGCAGGAGTCGCTGGAGCTGTCGGGGCAGTAGGGGCCATCCAACTCCCGCTCAACCTGAATGGTTTCAGCTCCAGCAAATTCAATTTCTACGGCCAACTCGGTCCCATGAGCAACTACATCAAGCTCATCGAAGGGAACCGCAATTTTAAGGTGCTCGCCACGCCTAGCATCTTCGCCAAGAACGCCGCGCGCTCCGTCATTTCCTCCGGCCAAAAGATCGCTGTACCCGCGCAGATCCTCAGCAACGGGGCCTTTGCCGGTGGCGTCGCCAACAACAGCGTCAGCGTCGAGTATCGTGACGTCGTGCTCGAGCTTGCCGTCATCCCGCTCATCAATAGCGACAACGAAGTCACCCTCCAAATCGCCCAAGTGAATGACAACATCGTCGGTACGCAGACCATCTCCGGCAATACCGTGCCCACCATCGGCACGCAGAAGCTGGAGACCGAGGTTTCCGTCCGCGATGGTGCCACTGTCGTCCTCGGTGGTCTTATCACCGAGCGCATCAACGACAGTGCGCGCGGCGGCATCTTCCTGCGCCGCATCCCCATCCTGAAGCACCTCTTTGGCACCACGGATAAAACCAGCACGCGTGAAGAGCTACTCATCTTCATCCAGCCACACATCATCAGGAATGGTGATCCAGAAGGCCCCAACCGCATCGAGCGCGGACGCTCCAATCTCTACGAAGAGGCTCTTCAGTTCAGCTCGCCCGAGCTTCGTGACATCCCACGCGCAGCGCTTTACGAAGAAAAGTGATCGTTGTTTAAAACGTCCAAGCTCCACCGACGAGGACGCCCAGTGAGTTCAGGCCTGGATTGGGGTCGGTGGCACCACGGTTGCTGTGATGCTGGAAATACCCGCTCAGGCGCAGTGAAAACGTCTCGTTGAGCCGATGCTCCACACCGAGCTGGCTGAACCAGTTGAAGGTGAAATCTTGTCCTTGGCCACCCACGACGCCCTGCGAGTCCGTCAGGCCAAAACCGCCGCCGATGGAGAAAAACGCGGCCCAGCACTTGCACGGCGACCATAGCTCGATCGAAGGACCACCCGCCCAGCCAAGATAGCGATTCTCGGCACCTGTCTCGAACCAGTTGGCCATCATCGACAGGCGGTTACGCGCCACCAATGCCGCGCCATTGCGGAAGACCTTGCCAAAGATGTCAGGAGTCCGCCACGATAGCATCGACGGCACGATGCGGTAATTTAGCGGCGTGTCGCCACCCACTTTCCACAGCATTCCCAGCTCAATATCCAGCGCATGCCGACTCCACGGATCGACGGTGGCATTCAGTGCCGCAGGAGCCTGCGCAGAGGCTGAGGCAGTGGAAACAACAACGGCAGCGGCCAGAGAGAGAAGGAATCGGTTCATGTACGCCATGCTAACCGACTAGACCTTCACCGCAAATACATCCTGCTCCTTCACGCTTTCCACAAAGCCCACCAGCAGCAGGATCACGTTTTCGATGTCCTCATAGGAGGCCATCTCCACCACGCTATGCATGTAGCGCAGCGGCAGGGAAACCAGCACGCTGGGGACGCCGTGCTGCTGGTGGAAGATGACGTTGGTGTCCGTGCCGGTGGTGCGGGAGACGGCCTCGTGCTGGATGGGGATCCCTTCCTTTTCTGCCACGCTCATGAGCCGCTGCACCACCTCGGCATGATTGGCCGCTCCGTGCGTGAGGCTTGGCCCTCCGCCGAGCCTCACCGTGCCGTGCTGCCGCTGGTCA
Source organism: Verrucomicrobiaceae bacterium (assembly GCA_031411715.1). Taxonomy (GTDB): domain Bacteria; phylum Verrucomicrobiota; class Verrucomicrobiia; order Verrucomicrobiales; family Verrucomicrobiaceae; genus Prosthecobacter. The sequence goes on from JANOBP010000418.1 coordinate 2,729, forward strand.
ATGCCCGGCGTATCCGTGGCGTGCGTCACATCCAGGCAGATGGCCACATCTGGCATCAGCCGGTGCACCGCCATCTTGGCCCCATGGCCGCCGATTTCCTCCTGCACCGCATTCAGGGCGATCACGCTGGCCACCGGCCTCTTTTTGCCGCCATGCAGCCTGCGCAGCACTTCGGAGATGATGAATCCACCGATGCGGTTGTCCAAAGCGCGGCCACAAAGCCGCCCGTAGCCCATCTCCTCGACCGTGTCGGCATACACCACCGCGTGTCCGGCGCGGATGCCCGCTTGGGCCACCTCCTCCGAACTGCTGGCACCGATGTCGATGGCGATCTCATGCTGCTTGGGCACCTTTTCATCATCATCTCGACCACGGATGTGGATGGCGGTGTTGCCAATGACGCCGCGCACCGTGCCGCTATCGCCCAGGATGTCCACACGGCGACCCCGTGCCGCCGCCACGTCGCTCCCGCCGATGCGGTCCACATAGATGAAACCATCTCTGGAGATGAACCTCACGATGTAGCCGATCTCATCCGCGTGAGCCTCCAGCATGACCCGTCTGGGCTGCTTTCCCCTGCCTTCCAGTGTGGCCCAGGCATTCCCATAGGCATCACTCTCCACCGCATCCGCATGCTGCCGCAAGTAGGCCACCCACTTGCGCTGCCCGCGTGCCTCAAAGCCCGTGGGGCTGGGAGTGCTCAGAAGATCAAAGAGAAACAGTTTCGCGGCGGGAGTCATGGCCGCGCCTTTCGCGTCCACACCCCGCTTCTGCAATGAAAAAACCGCCACCTACTCCGCCACCCCACGCTTCCACCGCGTCATCCGGGACCTCCGCCCCGTCAAAGTAGCCCAGTTGCTGTGCAACTGGACAATCTCAGCATGGCATCGCCAGCCTGCCAGCTTCAAGACCAGCGTGGATGCGGTCCACGGGCGGCTCCTCATTCTCATATCCATAGTCGATGCGTGTCGGGGGAGACTCCTGCAGGTGGCGTCGAGAGTTGACGCGGGGTCGGGGGAACTCCCCAAGGTGGCGTCAAGAGTTGACGCCACCCAGCCGAACTTCCCGCAGGCCGCGTCAAGAGTTGCTGCAGGATGACGGAGCGCCACCACCTGGGTTCCGGCAGGACGCGTGCTGCGACATAGGCTGTTATTGAATAGGGCCGGGAACGGGGTCACAATTCTGTCACGGGGGAATTTCGACTGGCCTTTTTAATTAGTTTGTAGTAAGAGGTCGCACGGGCGCTTGCGATTCATGAGGCGACTGTTGAGTTGCTTTGAGGTCAAAGTGCCTTTTTAGCTGCCATTTCACGCTTTTCCAAGATGACTTGCTTCTCTCCACGCCTTGCTGTCCCGGCCTGCCATCGCCGGTGTTTTTCAGTCTCCAATCGCCGCATGGGTGCGTCCTGAATGCTGCTTTTGGCGGATCATTTTCCTTTCTGCTTTCTTTCTCAAATCCCCACGTTCACCGCATCTACATCTTATGAAGAACACGATCCTCTCACGTCTGCTGGCCCTCGTCGGGCTGCTCGCGGCCACTTCGGCCTCCCTTTCGCTCGCCGCGCCGGGGGACAAGCTGTTGGATGCCGCCAATCCGGGTCTGGGACAGCCAAACAATCTCGATCCCTACTTCCTCGACTACAACCGGGCACAGGGGATGGCGGCGCTGAGCAATGGCAGTGTGGTCGTGGCCTGGAGCGAGCGGGAAAACACCGCAGCGCCGGTTCCGTCGCCGGATTCGCCGGACGGGGTGAATGGTAAAAAGGACGCCTGCTTCTTCCGCATTTACAGCGCCACAGGGACGGCGGTGACGGCGGCGACGCGCCCTTATTTGGACATCAACTCCGACGGCACGGGCTGGCAAAAACTAGCCAGGGTCGCAGCGCTGACTGGCGGGGGGTTTGTGATGACCTGGAATTCCGTGGCGGGTCCGGGGGACACTTATGATGATACTTTCGGTTCCGGCGGTGATACCTGGGCGCGTGTCTATGACAACAGCGGTACAGCCGTGAGCGGCACCTTCCGGGTGAATGACAATGATCCGAACGGCGTGATTGATACGCAGGAACCGATCGCGGTGGTGGGCCTCAGCGGCGGTGGTTTCGCCATCCTCTGGGAGGATGGCAATGACAACGCGGCTGGCCTGGGTGCCACACTTTCGAATACGGACGATTTCTTCCTCCGCGTCTTTGCAGCGAATGGCACGCCTGCGGCAGCCAGCGCCAGACTGGGCGGTGCGGGCCAGGATGCCTTTTTCAAGGATTATCAGGCCTTCGGCGGGGCGGCCAGCGGCCTTGTCGCGCTGTCAAACAACACCGTGGTAGTCGGCTGGGCAGTGCGTGATCAGAACAACGATGGCACTGGGGTGAGTGCGGATGGCACGGCACCGAATGGCGGCGGCGCTTCCTATTTTCAGGTCTTCAATGCCTCCGGCGCGGCGGTGAGTTCTCAGACGGCACCTTATCTCGATATCAATGCCAACGCCTCGGGCAGCCAGCTAGCTCCGGCATTGGCACCCCTCAGCGGCGGTGGTTTCGCCGTCGTGTGGAATTCCAATCACAACACCGATGACGGCGGTAATAGTGATGTGGGCATCGGCGGCAACGGCACCAGTGGTGGCGACACTTATGTGCGCGTTTACACGAATGCAGGCGCGTCCACCAGCAGCACGGTGCGGGTGAATGACCTGCGTACCGGTGACACAGACGTACCTAGTGCGATCAAACCCTTGACCGATGGCGGATTCGCCATCGTCTGGAAGGACGACGAGGACAACACGGGCAACACCGACGACTACTTCGCCCGCGCCTACAACGCCAACGGCACGCCGCGCAACCCGAGCATTTTGATCGGTGGAGCCGCTGCGGACGCTCTTTTTGAGGATATCGACGCGAATGGCCATGGAATGGCGGCACTCAGTGATGGTGGCTACGCCGTGGCCATCCGCGTGCGTGACTCCGCCAATAACGGCACGGGCACCAGCCTTGACGGCGTCGCACCGAATGGCGGTTATTCCGCCGCCGTGCGTGTCTTCAATGCGGACGGCACCAGCCGCGCGGGGCCGTTCTTCCCCTACGGCGACATCAATCCCGACTTCAGCGGCAATCAGAACACGCCGATGCTGACGAGCATCGCCGGCGGCGGCTTTGCAGTGGCGTGGCACTCGAATCAGAACTCCAACGACACTGACAACGACCTGCCTTTCATCGCCAGCACCACCAGTAACGGCGGCGACACCTACACGCGCATCTTTAACAACAGCGGCGTCGCACTGCATGGCACGGTGCAGGCGCATGGTGAAGGTGTGGCTGAGCCGACGGGGACCATCGACCAGCAGGACCCCTTCGGCATCATCGGCCTCACGGGCGGCAACTACGCCATCGTCATCCGCGATGACAATGACAACACCAACAACAAGGACGACTTGTTCCTCACCATTCTCGAAGGCGTGCCCGTCGGCGGCGGTGCAGTCGCACCCACCGTCACCACGGCTACGCAGAGCGCAGTCACGCACAACAGCGCAACGCTGGGTGGCAATGTTACGGCCGACGGCGGCGCGAGTGTCACCGAGCGCGGCATCGTTTGGGGATTGGCGCTCAATCCGACCACGGCGGACACCAAGGTGGCCAATGGCTCCGGCACGGGAGCCTTTAGCGCCACGGTCAACGGCTTGCCCCCGAACACCTTGGTCCACGTCCGCGCCTACGCCACCAACAGCGTGAACACCAGCTACGGCACCGACATCAGCTTCAACACACTGGTCGCACCCGTGGCCGTCAGCTCGCTCAACCGCGTGAACACCACACCAACGAATGCGAGCACGGTGAACTGGACTCTCACTTTTGCCAGCGCGGTGACCGGTGTCACAGCCAGCAACTTCTCTCTCACCGATCCGGCAGCCACGGGATCATCGGTCGGCACGCCGACGACGGGCAATGCGGGCCTCACCTGGAACATCCCGGTGACCACGGGCACCACAGATGGACTGCTCACGCTCAATCTGGCGAATGCCACCGGCCTTTCCTCCGCCATCTCGAACACGTTGCCCTTTGCAGGCCAGAGCTACACGATTGATAAAACACCGCCCACCGTGCTTTCCGTCACGCGGCTCACCCCGCTGAACCAAACCACGAACCTGACCGGTGTCGTCTTCCGGGTCACCTACTCGGAGCCGGTGACGCTCACCGCGCCAGCCACCAACCGCTTCCAAGTCGTGCCCGTCGGCGGCAGCACCATCGTCGGCACCGTGACCGGCGTGACGGGCACCGGGAACACACGCGACGTGACCGTGAACCTCACCAGCGGCACCGGTGAGTTCAAACTGCGGGTGATCGACTGATCTTTTCTTCAAAGCCGCATACCACTTTCAAAACTCACCGTTCATCGCCTCCACTCTTATGAAGAACTCGATTCTCTCACGTTTCGCCGCAACGCTCTGTGTGTTTGCCTGCTTCTTGGCTTCCGCTTCGGCGGCAACCTACACCGTCTCCAATACGCTCGACACGGGCGCAGGTTCGCTGCGACAGGCCATCACCGATGCGCTCGCAGCCGCCGGGCCGCATGACATCCAGGCTGGTGGTGTGACGGGCACGATCAGTTTGCAATCGGCGCTGCCTGTCATCACCAACAGGACCATCACCATCCACGGCCCCACCTCGGGCACACTGACGGTGACACGTGGGACGGGAACCTTCCGTATCTTTACGGTGACGAACTCCGGCGGCGCGGCCTCGCTGACGATCAACCGGCTGACGATGACCAACGGCATTGCGACCGTGGATTTGGAAGCGACGGCGGTTGGTGGCGGTATCGGCGTCAAAGATTCGACCTTGGTCCTCAACTACTGCACGGTCTCCGGCTGCTCGGCTGCGGGGAATGGTGGCGGGATTTTCTTC
>JANOBP010000419.1:0-1940 GCA_031411715.1 Verrucomicrobiaceae bacterium
CGCGGCTGAGGGCGATGTGGTAGAGAACGGTGATTTTGTCGTCGTCGGGGCGATTGTCCTAGGTGAGGGCATCGGCGCGACCGTTTCCGCGTGAGAGCTGGGTTTGAATCTCAGCGGCGTTCAGGAGGTGCAGGCTTTGAGCGAGGCTGGCTTCCTGTGTGCGCTCGCATTCGCAGGCGCTGGAGGAATCAGGGCGGCCAAAGACGCTGAGGAAGTAGTTGCTCTGGTTGTAGCTGTTGTCGGGGAGGGCGACGGCGCGTGTGCCAGGAGCTTGGCCGGCGAAATTGGTCTCAACATCGAGCAGCGTGTTGACGGAGTCGTAGAGTACTTCGGCGTTGAGGCGCTTTGGATAGTAGCGGCTGAAGTTTTGGCGGTCCTTGGCGTTGTGCGCGTTTGGAATGGCGCTGAGCTGGTAGGTGCTGGAGTTGGTGATGGTGCGAATGAGCTTCTTCATGTCGTAGCCGCCTTTGATGAAGTCGGCGGCGAGCGCGCTGAGGAGTTCGGGGTTCACAGGTGGGTTGGTTTCGCGCATGTCGTCCTCGGGCTCGACTAGTCCGCGATTGAAGAAGTGCTTCCAGTAACGGTTCACCAGTGTGTGGGCGAAGAAGGGGTTGTCCTTCTGGCTCATCCACTCCGCGAGTGCCTGACGTGGGTCCTGCTCGGGCTTCAGTTTCAAAGCGGCTGCACCGAGGCTGGTGGGAGTGACGGCTTGCTTGGTGCGGATGTTGGTGGTCTGCGCGACGCCACGTTTGTGGAAGATCATTTCTTCGCCTGCGAAGGCTGAGGGCTTGCGGCTGACGTTGCTGAAGAAGGCGGCGAAGCCGTAGTAGTCCTGCTGGCTCCATTTCTCGAAGGGATGATGATGGCACTGCGCGCACTGCATGCGGGTGCCGAGGAAGAGCTGTGCGACGTCTTCCATCTGCTGCTTCATCTCTTTGACCTGACGATACCAGGCCACGGGTGGCTGCTGGTCCATCTCGCCTGATGCAGCGACGACTTCATGCACAAACTTGTCGTAAGGTTTGTTGTCAGCGATGCTGTCGCGAATCCAAGAGTAGAACAAATAGCTGCCACGGGCGAAAGTGGGCTGCGTGCGTTGGTTGCGCAGCAGGGCGCTCCATTTGTTGGCGAAGTATTCGGCGTATTCGGGGCTGTCGAGCAGGCGGTCGATGAGCACGGCGCGTTTGTTGGCGTCTTGTGAGGCCATGAAGTCCTTCATCTCCGCTGCTGTGGGCAGGCGGCCGGTGATGTCGAGCGTGACGCGGCGCACAAAGGTGCCGTCGTCGGCCATTTCGGAGGGCGGCATGCCAATGGTCTTCAATTTTGCGATGACGAGATCGTCGATGTAGTTGCGCACCTGTGGCAGTTTTTCCACGGGTGCCCCCAGAGGCACGGTGGCGCGGAAGGTGCTGACTTTGCCCTGATAGCGCACCATCACGGCGACATCGCCGGGATAATCAAAGAGCTTCACGAGGCCTGCCTCGGTGGTTTCAGCCATGCTTTTTTCGTTCGGCTCATACAGCGCACGTTTGGTGACATCGCGCGTGCTGCCGTCGGTGTAATGCGCGGTGACTTTGAGCTGCTGCGAGGCTTTAAGAGGCATCGTGAGCTTCGAGGGCTCGACGCTGATGCTGGCCATCTTTGGATCAGTGTCCTTGCCATAGGGCATGCCTTCGCGAATCCAGCGCACAAGGTCGGCATAGTCCTCGGAGTTTGGATCGAGCTTCTTACCACCTCCATGCGGGAGCTGTGCGGTGCCTTTGGTGAGAAACAGGCTCTGCTCCGGCGATGCAGGGAAGATGCGACGACCACGCGCTTCCTTCACGATGTGCTCATAGTCTTCCTGCGGCTCAAAGCCGAGCAGTGAGAGCTTGAAACCGTTTTGCCCGCCCGATTTGCCGTGGCAACCGCCCGAGTTGCATCCGCCTTTTGTGAGGATG
>JANOBP010000420.1:0-20228 GCA_031411715.1 Verrucomicrobiaceae bacterium
GTAGTCCTTGGGGTGCTTGGGAAGGAGTGGTTGGAGAAAGGCGATCACGCGCTCCCACTCGCCTTTTTCGGCGATGGTGTCGGCGAATTGCTCGATGGTGCGTGCGTCCATGTTGTCGCCACCAGCGAGTTGGAAGAGCATGAGATAGCCTGCATCAGCATCGCCGCTGTCGATTTGCAGACGGGCGATTTGTTGGCGTGTTTTGGTCGTTTGGTCGAGTTTGGCAGCGGCTTCGAGTGTGCGGATGGCATCGGCGGTGCGGCCGATTTCTTCTTCACTTCGGGCGATTTCATGGAGGAGCACTATGTCTTGCGGGCGAAGGCGTGAGGCTTGGTAGAGGCAGCGCCGGCGTTCTTCGTCGTTTTGTGTGACGCGGTGGATCTCGGCAAGGGCTAGCCAGGGCTGGGCTGAGGCTCGGTTTTGTTTTTGGCGCTGCTGGAAGCTTTCGATGAGGTTCGGGAGTGCATTGTGACTCTGAGCGGCGAGTGCGAGTGGGCTGATGAGTCGTTGGCGTGCGGTGGCGTCGGTGGTTTTCTCGTAGAGTGACAAGTAGGTGCGCTGGGCTTCCTCGGGCTGATTTTGCTCCAGGCAGAGTGTGGCGTAAGCGGTGGCGGTTTCGAGGTTGTCAGGGAATTTGCGAATGGCGGTGCGCAAGAGAATCAGGGCGTCTTTGGGGCGACTGAGCTCAAGTAGGAGGCGCGATTCATCGAGCCAGGGCTGCACGGCTGTGGGGGAGAGTTTTTTCCATTCGGCGAGCCAGTTGAGTGCCTCAGTGGGCTGCAAAGCACGGCGATAAAAATCGACAAGGCGCTGCACGCGGGCCGTGGTGCGTGCAGTGGGGAGTGTGATGAGTTGCTGGAGGGTCTGCGCGGCTTTTTCCCATTCCTGGCGGCCTTGATGGAGCTGTGTGAGATGGCTGAGGGCGATGAGTTTTTCGGTCTCGGGAGCGGAAATAAGTGTTTTTTCGGCAGCGGCACTTTGGCCTCTGATCTCGAGCAAGGTGGCAAGGAGGCAGCGATTTTGAACGGTGAGTGGGCTGGTGGCTTGGAGCTCGGTGAGGAGTTTTGGTGTTGTGTCGTCGCGCAGAATTAGCTGGAGGTCTTTGAGGGCTGTAGCGATGCTGTCGGCGTCCTGCGAGAGGCCTAGACGTGTGCGAGCCCAAGGGAGTGCGAGGTCGAGTTCTTTGTTGGCGATGGCTAACTGGACGAGAAGGGCGAGGAAGCGCGGTTCGCTGGCGAAATCGGGCTGGCGTGAGATCAGGAGATCAAGGGCAGGACGTGATTCGAGGCGGGCCTGGAGGGCCTGGGCGATGCGGAGGAGATCGTCGAGTGCGGCGGATTTGGCGAGGCGCTGCCAGATGGCGAGCGCGGCCTCACGTTGTCCGCTGCGGTGAAAAAATTGGGCCTGTGCTTCCTGGGCGCTGATGCTGGTGGGGAATTTTTCGACGAGGCGGGTGTAGGCTTGTGCGGCGGCTTTGTTTTGCCAATTCTCAAGCAAGCGGGCGACGCGGAGATGCTCCGGCTCGCTGGCGCTGGTGGCGGAAAGGTATGTTTCGAGCGTGGCTTGTGCCGCGGCTTCGTTTTTGGCTTGGTGTTGGAGTGTGGCCAGGCGGATAAGAAGCTCGCGGTCGCTGGGGTTCTGTGCGGCGAGTGCTTGGGCCTGCGTGATGGCTTCAGGGATGAGTTCGAGTGATTCGAGGAGGTCGAGAAAGCCTTCACGAAGATCACGGCGGCCAGGATGAGTGGCGAGTAATGTGCGGGCGCTGGTGAGTGCGGCTTCTTTTTGGCCGGTCTCACCGAGGAGCTGAGTGTGCTGCCAGATGAGGGCGGTGCGCTGTGGGTGCTCTTTGAGGAGATCTGCGAAGAATTTTTCCAAACCACTGACATCGTCGCTCATGCGGAAGATGCGGGACACACGGCTGAGGACATCGCCCTCGATCCAGGTGTCAGTACCTGTGGCGGTAAGGGCGGCAGTGAGGGCTTTGAGTGCGTCGTCTCGGCGCTCGGCTAGGAGAAGGATGTCAGCGAGGTGGAGCTGGCGGAGGGTTTTGGCGACGGGGTCGCGTGATTTTTCGACGAGGGCCTGCGCGGCGGTGAGTGCGGCCTCGTATTGGCCTTCATCGGTGAGGAGGTCGATGATCTCTTCGGCGAGATCTTCATCATTGGCATGTGCTGTGGCAAGCTCTTGCCAGGTGCGGAGCGCGTCGTCGTTTTTGCCGAGGCGAAGAAGTGCGCGACCACGGAGTTTGCCGATCTCGATGGTGAGCGCGGCTTCCGGCTGGGTAGCGGTGGCGGCAGTTAGTGATGCGAGTGCAGCAGTGAAGTCGAGAGCTCGTGATTCGAGACGCGAGCGCTCGATCCATGCGGCTGCGTTGTCTGGTGCGAGCTGGAGGGCGGCGGTGTAAGCGGCGAGCGCCGAGGGATCATCACCGCGATGAGCGTGGAGGATGGCGAGGATGTGGTGGTCGGCAGCGGTGGCGGTTTTTGCCTTGGTGCGCGCGCTGAGGAATTGCAGGAGCTCATCAGCGCTGTTTTCTTCCAGCCAGGCAGCGTAAAAGCGCTCGAAAAGGGTGCCGGGTTGCGGGCGCTTGATGAGGATGTCGAGGTAGCGCTGTGCCGCTGGCGGCGGACTCTGCGCGAGGGCGCTGAAGCTGATGACGAGTAGGCCGAGTGCGAGTCGCATGTGCATGTGGCAAGACTACGCGATGGGCGATGGAGTTGGCAAGAGGGTCGTAATGTGGAATGCAGAGTGCCAAATGGTGTGTATTTGGGTGGGATGAAGAATGATGAATATGAGGCGGCGGCATCACGGCTTTGTGCGGCGTGTGGCATGTGTTGTGACGGGACGATGTTTCAAATTGTGCGGATGCAGCCAGGGGATGCACCGGCGGAGTTGGGGAGGCTTGGGATGAAGATTCGTTGCAAGGATGGAGAGTTTTTGATGGAGCAGCCGTGTGCCGCGCTGCGGGAGATGCGCTGCACGATTTATGAGAAGCGGCCGACTCGGTGCAGGCTTTTCAATTGCCAGCAACTTGGGCGTATAGGGTGCGGTGACTCCACAGAGGCCGAGGCGATGAGTCTGATCGTGGAGACGCGGGCGCGGGTGGATGCGGCGCGGGCACTGCTGGTGGAATGCGGGCTGCGTGAGGATGGGCAGGCACTGCAAGAACGCTATGAGAGGGTGGCGACGACGCCAGTGGACGTGAATCTGGAACCTGAGATGGCCTTGGTGCGGGAACGGCTGGTGAGGGAGATGGACGAGCTGAAAAGAGTGCTGCGCCGGGAGTTTATGCTGAGGCCTGGGGGCGGGGAGGAATGACGAATGCCTTGGGCGTGTTTGGTCAGCGACTTACGGAGAGAACATCGCCTGCCGAATTCGTGCAGACATAGCATTCAATGATCGGGTCGAGGTCACGTCCTGCGTAGTATCGAAAGTGGCCCATCCTCTCAGGTGGTGCCCGGTGCAGCACTGCCATCACCTTATCTTGTGTTATCCCTTCATCCTCCATTAAACCGAGCGCTCTTCCTGTGAATTTCCTGCCATCGACCCCTCGAGCCACGGGCAATTTGAAGGGCGAGTGTAGCGGCGGTTTTGCTCCAATCACCGAAACGCTTTCGTTCGATGCTGCGGGGAGGTTGAATGGCTTCCGCCCCGAGATGTAGATCTGCCAAATATCCACGGTAAGAGCTGCGTATCCGTCTGATTCCCTTCGTTCTTCTTTCCAAGCTACGACCAGACCATCAGAGGTCCATTTGAGCTGATTCCATCTGCACTGCTCCGCTAGCCAAGCGACAGCTCCTTCGACGGTGTCAAAATGCTGTTGTCCCTCTTCGAGCACGGCATGCAAAGTGCCATCTCCGTAGGGGCGGTAGGCTCCACGGCTGCCATACCAGCGTTTTTCACGGCCGGTGAGACGAAAGCTCTTCGTTCCGCTCGCCCATGAGTATTCCCGCTGCAAAGGACCGACCTCCCGGATATGCATTGTCCCATTTGAGTTTTTGGCGGCAATGATCATGGCCGTAGGCATCACGATTTCGTATTCGCCGATCTTCCGTGAAGTGCATGAGCACGCGAGGAATGCCAACACGGATAATGGCAGGATGAGAGCTTTCATGTTTTGTCAATTTGGCGCAGAGATTCGGTGGAGCATTGCATTGCTTGCGGAGGAGGATTCAACCACGGTTTTAGGAAAGCCGCAGACGATTCTCATGTTTGGCTCCAGAGATCGGGATGCGACATTTAGCATTCGGCATTTTCCGGTTTGGTGCCATGATGGCGGATGGAAACGAAAATATTGAAGTTGCTGGGCGATGTGGATTACACGCCAGCGAATGTGCCCGAGATGCTGCGAATGCTTGGATTGAAGCCGTTTGAGCAGCAGTCTCTGCAACGGGTGCTGAAGGAAATGACGACGAAGGGCACGATCCTGCGGACGAAGGGAAATCGCTACATTCAGGCTGAAGCGGCGGATTTGATTGCGGGCGTGATCCAGATCACTCGCGGCGGAAGAGGTTTTGTGATGCCGAATGAGGCAGAGGGTGGAGAGATCGGGATCCCTGAGAGCGGGACGGATACGGCGATGCATGGCGACCGTGTGTTGGTTCGGCTGAATGTGACGGCGAAGGGGCTGCGCAAGGATGTGCCATCAGAGCGCACGGGTAAGGTGGTGCGGGTGCTGGAGCGGAAGCGCAGTCAGTTTGTTGGCACGCTGCAACAGACAAAGCAGTTTCTTTTCGTGAAGCCGGATGATCCACGACTGCCGGGAACCGTAATGGTGCCACCGCCGCGTGATGTGGGGCGTAAGGCCATCATCGGTGACAAGGTGGTGGTAGAAATTACGGCCTGGGAATCACCACAGGTGCCGCCTGAGGGTGAAGTCATCGAGGTGCTCGGCGCGCCCGATGAAGAGGGCGTGGATATGCTGAGCGTGCTGCGGCATTATGAGTTGCCACTGCATTTCCCGAAGAATGTGCTGCATGAGGCGCAGACGATCGCGAAGTCGCGGCCAGATAATCAGCCGAGTGCGGATGAGTGTGCCGGGCGTGTTGACTGCCGGAAGCACAAGGTGATTACGATCGATCCAGACGACGCGAAGGACTTCGACGATGCGATCTGCATTGAGAAGATGGATGGCGGCCAGTGGCGGCTGTGGGTCCACATCGCGGATGTGTCCCACTATGTGAGGCCGGGGAGCGCGCTGGATGTGGAGGGCCGGAAGCGCGGGAATTCGACGTATCTGGTGGATCGTGTGATTCCGATGCTGCCGGAGGCTTTGAGTAATGAACTATGCTCGCTAAAGCCAGATGTGGATCGTCTCACAAAGTGCGTTGAGTTTGTCCTGGCCAAGGATGGGCAGGTGGTGAGCGCTAAGTTTTACGCGGCAGTGATCCGCTCAAAGAAGCGTTACACTTATAAGGAGGCCTTCGCGGCACTGGGGCGTGCCCCTGCGGATGAGATCGAGAGTCTGCTGCATGACGCACATGCGGTGGCGCAGAAAATCCGCGCGCGGCGCTTTAAGAATGGCTCGCTGGATTTGGACTTCCCAGAGAGCAAGATCCGCCTCGATGAGCACGGCAAGGTGCTGCGGATTGAGCGGATTGAGAACGACGTTTCGCATCAATTGATCGAGGAATACATGCTGCTGGCCAATGAGGCTGTGGCGGGACGTCTGATGGAGCTGGATCGTGCAAGTGTGTACCGTGTGCATGAAGCGCCGAAGGAAAAACGGCTGAATGATTTCCGTGAGGATGTGCTGAGCCACCGTGTGCCATGCGGAAACTTGATGCACCGGCCTGAGGTGCAGAAATTGTTGGCGCAGTTGCACGAGATTCCGATTGGCGCGGCACTCAAAATTGGCTTTTTGCGGTCGCTGATGCGTGCACGCTACGCGGTGGAGCCGTTGGGGCATTACGGGCTGGCGAAGACGAAGTACACGCATTTCACATCGCCCATCCGACGTTACGCGGACTTGGTGGTGCATCGTTCGTTGTTTGAAAAGGTGCCGATGGCTCCTGCGGATGCCAAGCAGATCGCCGAGCACATCACGGCGACGGAGAAGAACTCCAGTGATGCCGAGCGCGATAGCAAAGAGGTGAAACTTTATGCTTATCTTGAAGCGCAGCTCAAAGCGAAGAAGCCGATGCCTTACTCAGGGCTGGTCACGGATGTGAGGAACTTTGGGTTCTTTGTGGATGTGTCGGACCTCGGTCTTAGCGGTGTGGTGCCGCTGTCGGCGATTCCGGATGATTTTTACATGTTCGATCCCAGCAGCGGACGCTTGATCGGACGGCACACGCGCAAGGTCATCGCGCTGGGTGACCGTGTGCAGGTGCAGATTTACAAAGTGGACCGCTTTAAGAAGCAGGTCGATTTCGCACTGGTGAAAGAGAAAGAGGGCAGGGGACCGCGGACCGAAGAGAGAGGTCAGAAGTCAGACGTTCGAGGTCAGCGGCCGAGTGAAGGAGCAACGCCAGCAGCCAAGGGGGATTTTAAGCCAAGGAAGAAGCAGAAGCGGGCCTGGAAAGGGCGTGGGTGAGCTTTGGAGGTTCGCTTCAAATCGGGCGCAGGCGATTGCGCTCGTTGGGAGTGTGGCAGACGGGGCAGATGGTGACGGAGGCCTTGCTTTTGGGGTCACGAGCGTAAGCGGTGCTGCAAATGCGGCACTGGATGGCAATGTGCCGACGGTGGGTCTCTCGACGGCGCTCTTGCAGGAAGGTCCAAAACCATAAGACACAGACGATGGTGACGCCAACGGCCATGAAAAGGATGATGAGGTCGGTGAGGTGGATGGGGATCATTGGAACGTCACGGCTGTGGTTTTTCCCAGCGGAAGGATAGTGTGCCCCACAGGCGAGGTGTTTTGGGATCTGGGGCGAAATGGAGGCCCATGATTGCGGTATGAAGTAGTCGCATGAGGGCTGCATCCGCATCCACGCTGAGTGGCAGAGCCGTGATCACTTGGCCATTGGCACCGACGGCGATGCGGTATTGCACGGCGTGTGGGTCTGTCAGTGGGATGTCAGAGAGTTCACTGCTCGAAGGGGCACGGGCTGAGAGCTCGGAGCTGACGATGGCTTTCAGAATGCTGCGTGGCGACGCTTCCGGTGTTAGCGTGGCGCGGCGGGGCACCTTGGGGAGCACTTCATTTTCAGGAATGAAAATTTGTGGATGCTGCGTGGTGCTCATGCTGGGGATGAAGGCGCGCAGTTTCATCTGAGCATCGGCGAAACTGGGCTTGAATGCGGTGATCTCTGCCATTGAGGCCACATTCGTGTTCTCAGCGGGCAGAAGGGCAAAACTTTTGTCCTGTGCGCGGTGGATGATGGCTAAAGCGGCGGGATCAGCAGGGTCGAGAATGATGATGCGTTGAGGAGTCGCCGCAGCACGCTGGACCGTGGGATAGGTGATGCGGAAGACGACAAAAAAGGTCGCCAGAACTACGACGAGCAAAAGGAAAGAGAGCGCCAGCCAGAGGGCTGAGCGGTCGCGAATGTTCCAACTGAAGGTAAGCATGAAGGGGCGGAGGGACGAAAGGTGGCAAGTGGGAAAGCTCTCGTCCATGTACGATGACTGGAAACCCCATGAGCGCGCAAGCTGGAATGTGGAATTACCCGTGATTTTGTTGAGCGAACGCTGAACTCGTTGGACGTTCTCATCCTGCGCCATCATCTTCTTTCCCTTACATGCGACTCAATCACGACATCCACCTCGGTTACTGCACCAACATCCATCGCGGTGAAACGTGGGAAGAAACATGGCAAGGCCTCAAGGATCACACGATCCGTGTCAAAAACCGAGTCAGTGGCGGCAAGCCCTACGGCATCGGATTGCGTCTCAGTGCGCAGGCCGCGATGGAGCTCAGTGCGCCAGGGAAAATAGCCGAATTCAAGCGCTGGCTTGATGCCAATAGCTGCTACGTCTTCACCATCAATGGATTTCCGTACGGCTCCTTCCATGGCACGCGGGTCAAAGAACAGGTCTTCAAGCCCGATTGGGCCGCCAAGGAGCGCCTCGACTACACCTGCCTTCTTTTCGACATCCTCGCGCAACTTTTGCCGCCTGGAGTCAGTGGCAGCGTTTCCACACTACCTGGCTCTCACAAGACCTTTGGCGTCGGCGCGGATGAACTCCGCGCCATCTTCAAAAACCTCCGTCTCTGCCGCCAACACATCGAAAAAGTCGCGGAAAAGAGCGGGCATGATCTGCATCTCGGTCTCGAGCCTGAGCCGCTTGGCCTTTTCGAGACCAGCGGCGAGACGCTGAAGTTTTTTGGCCTCTATCTCGATCAATATCCAAGTGATCGAGACTTTTTCCGGTTCATCGGTCTGAACTACGACACCTGCCATCTGGCCATCGAATTCGAAGATGCCAAAACGGCCCTCGATCGCATCACCGGTGCTGGCATCCGCCTCAGCAAGCTCCATTTCAGCTCCGCACTCAAGCTGAAGCCCACGCCAGAAAACATCGCCAAACTGCACGCCTACGACGAGCCCGTCTATTTTCACCAAGTTATAGCCAGCTACGGCCCTGAAGAGCCTCTGCGTCGATTTAAAGACCTTCCGGATGCCCTAGCCTTTGCTCAAGCCAGTCCGCAGCAACTTGGAGACGAGTGGCGCGTCCACTTCCACATCCCCATCCATGCGCAGCCAGCGGATGGCTTCGATAGCACCCGTGACCACCTCGACGACGCCATGAACTGGCTTTCCAAGAACCCAACCAAGTGCCAGCACATCGAAATGGAAACCTACACCTGGGAAGTCCTCCCGCAGGACATGCGCAGCGGCGACGTCGTCGATCAACTCGTCAAAGAATACGACTGGACCCTCACCGCGATGCGTGGTTGCGGGTTGGCGTGAAATTTCAGTTCTGGCCCTTCCGATCTTTTTGGTAAACTAAAGAAAGTGGTTAGTTTCTTTAATTTGCCACTTCAAAACAATAGATTCTTTCGATCTTTTGGTCTAAACTAAAAAAAGAGCCACTTTCTTTAGTTTATGAATCGCGGATTGACCGGTCATCACGTCCCCATCTCCACTCTGGGAGAGCCTTGCCAGGCCTTTGTGCCTGCGATGCTCCCTCCTTCCCCGCGATTGGTTTTGGACGAGAACATTCATGACTTGCTACAAGCGGCCTCCCTCGCGGTGGGACGACTTGACGGGCAGATTGATGTATTGCCAGACCGGCAAGTATTTCACTACTCGTATGTGAGGAAGGAAGCACTCATGTCCTCACAGATTGAGGGTACTCAGTCCTCACTGAATGATCTGCTCAAACACGAGCTCGATCTCGCTCCTGGCGTGCCGGTTGATGATGTCGCGGAAGTATCCTGCTACGTCGCTGCGCTGGAGCTCGGCATGCAGCGGCTCGCTGAGGGTTTGCCCATCTCCCTGCGGCTCATCACGGAGCTGCATGGCGTGTTATTGGCCTCTGGTCGTGGCAGCACGAAGCAACCGGGCGAGTTCCGCCGCTCGCAGAACTGGATCGGCGGGACACGCCCCGGCAATGCCCGCTATGTCCCGCCACCGCCGGACATGGTGCTCGATTGTATGGGCGCGCTGGAGAAATTCATCCACAACGATCCGGTCAAAACCAGCACGCTCATCAAGGCCGCGCTGGCGCATGTGCAGTTCGAAACGATCCATCCATTCCTTGATGGCAATGGCCGCCTGGGCCGCCTGCTCATCGCCCTCATCCTCAGTGCCGAGGGCATGCTGCGGCAGCCCATGCTCTACTTCAGCCTCTACTTCAAACAGCACCGCTCCGACTACTACGCCCATCTCCAGCAGTTAAGGCAGACTGGCGACTGGGAGGCTTGGCTCTCGTTCTTTCTTCACGGTGTCAAAGAGACTGCCGACGACGCGGCCTTCACTGCCCGCAGGCTGTGGACGATCTTCCGAGCGGATCGTGAAAAACTTCAAACCCTAAGCGGTGCCACTTCATCGTTGCTGCAAGCCCATGATCAACTCCAACGTGTCCCGCTCCTGTCCGCCAGCCGTGCCGTGAAGATGATGAACGTGACCCTGCCCACCGCCACCAAGGCCCTGCAAAAGCTCCTAGCCCTCGGCATCGTTCGCGAGATCACCGGCGGTAAATATGGCCGCCTCTACGCTTACGATGCCTACCTCTCCATCCTCAGCGAGGGCACCGAGCCGCTGCGCTGAGGGCGGCTGCGTCTATCAACGACCAAACTTGTCGTAATAAGCCGAGCCGTAGTTCTCGTAGCGCTTGATGAGGGCCGCATTCTTGGCTTCGATATCAGTCAGTTTACTCTTAACATCCAGTGCGATGGGCATGTACCACTCCACGGTGGCGAAGTGCTTTTGCATGTCCTCGATGATGAACGAATAGCCGTGGCGGGCATAGATTTCGTTCCGCATGATCCTGAGTTCGGCGGGCCTCATATTCTCAACGTCGGTCTCCTTGAGCAGCTTGGTCGAGGTTTTGGGATGCTCGCCGACCTTGGGATCATATTTGAATTTCCGTGCTTTCAGACTCAGTTCCACGGAGGGTTTACCCTTGTGATTGGCATCCCAGCGGCCCGTTAGCGTTTTCTCCTTGGAATGGAAGTACAGCGTGAAGTAGCCATCTTCGGGATGATCCCCAGGTTCATTGCCGAGGAACGCAATGCCATCAGGAGTCGTATTCCAAGCACCACTGAAAGCACGCTCATTGCCCGTCACGATGCTGTAGCCCATCACCGTCTGCCCCACGATTTTTTCGATACTGATGGTGATTTTATGCGGACCAAAGAGGCCCACATAGGTGCCGATGGCTACAGCAGCAGTCTTGTCAGCAGTCCGAACGTCCGTGTTTTCGGGTGTCTGGGAATTGGCTGCAGGTAAAAGGAAGAGACTCAGGGTCGCTGCCATTACCTTAATATGAGATTGAAGCGTCATCATGGGGCGGAGTATGTTGCACCAGATGATGTTCTCAAAGTCAAAAATCGCTTCACCGGCCCAGATTGGCCTCTGCATCGTGCTGGCGTGGTTTTCGTGGCTCATGCTACGCATTACGCTCGATTACATTCCGCCTCGTGATGACGCCGGCTTCCTTCAAATCAAGCAGCAATATATTGGCATCGCCCATTGGAAATCAGCGTTCTGGATCCATGTCTTCACCAGCATGTTTGCCCTCATGGCTGGATTCACCCAGTTCTTTCCCCAAGTGCTGAGTCGCATGCCTCGGCTTCATCGTTGGATGGGCAGGCTCTACGTCCTCAACGTGTGTTTCATCACCGGTCCCGCCAGTCTCATCATGGCCTTCTACGCCAATGGCGGTGTCACCTCGAGGCTGGCCTTCAGCCTGCTCGCCATCGGCTGGATAACCACCACGGCACTCGGGTGGCGCTTCGCCTTACGTCGTCAGTGGTCGATTCATCGGGAGTGGATGATGCGTAGTTACGCCCTCACGCTCTCCGCCATCACTCTGCGGGTCTGGAAGTATGTCCTCGTTTTCCTCTTCGAGCCGCGTCCGATGGACCTCTACCGCCTCGTTGCCTGGCTAGGCTTTGTCCCGAATGTGCTTTTCGTTGAATGGCTGATCCGTCGCCGGTGGGCGAAAAGCAAAGAAACTGGCTGATTTTTGATTCTGGCCAATCATGGATGGCGCTTTGAGGTAGATCTCAGGCAAGACATCGCCCTTAGCTTCGTTCATCACCCACTATGAGTTCCTTCAGCACATCACGCCGCCAGTTTCTCACCCATAGCGCCGCTGCCGCTGCCAGTTTCGGTTTTCCAGCCATCGTCAGTGCCCGCTCTCCGAATTCGAAGCTCAATCTTGTCTTCATCGGCGTCGGCGGACGCGGGGGGGCCAACATCGCGGGCCTCACCGGAATGTCTGTGAGCCCACCGAAGCCAAAGAAAGACGGCGACAAGTCCCCACCGCCGCCACCTCCAGTGCCGAGCGAAAACGTCATCGCGCTCTGCGACGTGAACGGTCAGAATCTCGACCGAGCCGCCGCTGTCTTTCCTGGTGCGAAGACTTTCCGCGACTTCCGCAAGCTCTACGACACGCTCAAGGCGGATGAAATCGATGCCGTGGTCGTCAGCACCACGGAGCACACACACGCCTATGCCACGTTACCCGCGCTGCTGATGAAGAAGCCGGTGTATTGTGAAAAACCGCTCTCGCACAATGTCGCCGAGGCACGACTCATCACGGAAGCCGCCGCTACTGCGGGAGTTGCCACGCAGATGGGGACGCAGATTCATTCCAGTGCCAACTATCGCCGCGTCGTCGAATTGATCCAGTCCGGGGCCATCGGCAAAGTCAGTGAGGCCCATGTCTGCGTGTCGCGTGCCTGGGGATTGCAGAGCAAAGAGGACGCTACAAAGAATGGTGACATCGTTTTCGTCGAAGAACGCCCTGCTGAGGCCCAGGAGCCGCCTCCGTATCTCGACTGGGATTTATGGATCGGCCCTGCACCCATGCGGCCTTACCATGAAGTCTATTTTCCAGGTCCAAAGTGGTATCGCTGGTGGGACTTCGGTAATGGCACCATGAGCGACCTAGGCAGCCACTGGAACGACCTTCCCTTCTGGGCGCTCAAGCTCGACGCACCGCTCAGTGTGGAAGCCTTTGGCCCCAAGCCACACGCTGAGATCGCCCCCGCCTCCATGCATGCCGTCTATGAATATGGGGCGCGTGGTGAAATGCCTGCGTGCAAGATTCACTGGCATCAAGGAGCCGACAAACCGGATGTGTGGAAGAATGATCCACTCATCAGCAAATGGGGCAGCGGCGTCCTCTTCGTCGGTGACAAAGGCATGCTCCTCTCCGACTACGGCAAGAACGTCCTGCTGCCTGAAGCCACCTTCAAAGACTTTGTGCGCCCTGCACCGTTCATTGCCGACTCACCGGGACACCACGCCGAGTGGCTCCTCGCCATCAAGAACGGCACACCTACTGGCAGCCCCTTCAGCTACGCCGGACCGCTCACTGAGGCCAATCACCTCGGCAACGTCGCTCACCGTGCGGGTGGTAAAATCGTCTGGGACGCCAAAGCCATGCGCATCACCAACATCGAGACCGCCAACAGCTTCCTCTCACGTGAGCCACGCGCGGGCTGGAAGTTGGGCTAGAGCCTACTCCGCCAGCGTCTTGTAGAGCGCCAAAGTCTTCCGCGCGATCGACTTCCAACTGAAGTGATCCACGGCACGCTTGCGACCTGCCAAAGCCATGGCGTTACGCTTTGCTTCATCACGCATCAGCTCATTAATGCCGTCTGCCAGGTCTTGCGCATACTTGTCGGGATGCAGCGCTTCGAAGGGGCTTTCGCTGTCTTGCTCAAGAGGCACGAGGAGGCCGGTTTCACCATGCACGACGACTTCTTTGATGCCGCCCACTGCACTGGCGACGACGGCAGTCTCGCAAGCCATCGCCTCGAGATTGATGATGCCAAAGGGCTCATAAATCGAAGGACAGCAAAACACGGCCGCGTGCGAGTACATGGCGATTTTCTCTGGCACAGGAAGCATGGCCTGGATCCACACAATGCCGCTGCGTTTTGAGCTAACTACTGCCACTGCGGCTTCCATCTCTGCTTTGATCTCGGGCGTATCCGGCGCACCAGCGCACAGCACCACCTGAGTGTCGGGGTCGAGTCGCTCAATCGCGCGCACCAGATGGATGATGCCTTTTTGCCGTGTGATGCGGCCCACAAAGAGCACATAGGGCTTCTCGGGATCGACACCATGCTTCCGTAGCACGTCAGGTGACTCCACGCGATGGTACTCGTCGAGATCGATGCCGTTGTGGATCACATGAATCTTATGCGGATCGATTTCAAATAGGCGCAGCAAGTCAATTTTCGTCTCCTCGGAAACGGCGATGACCGCATCCGCCATTTTCAGCGCCGTGGCCTCCAGCCACACAGTGAAGTCATAGCCGCCGCCGAGTTGCTCCCGCTTCCAGGGCCGCAGCGGCTCCAGCGAATGCACCGTGAGCACCATCGGCACGCCGTAGTTCAGCTTCGCCAAAATGCCGCCAAAGTGCGAGTACCAGGTGTGCAGATGCACGATGCTCGCGTCGATGTTCTTGGTGTTGAAGTCGAGGCAGCGCTGCAAGGCACCAAAAACCGACTTCAAGTGTGCTGGAGCCGTCCAGTCTGCCGTATCGATCTGCGTGCCCATGACACGCAGATTCGGCTGCGTGTCGTCTTGATCGCCAAAACAGCGCACCTCGACCTCCATGAGCTTCGCCAGCTCCTTGGAGAGGTATTCCACATGCACACCCGCGCCGCCGTAAATATGGGGAGGGTATTCGTTCGTTAAAAAGAGAGTCTTCATTCGTGAAGCCGCAGCCATGCGCGGTTCAGCGCCGTTTGCCAACGAGAATCATGCAACAGCCCAAATCTGCCGCATTATCTCGGCATTCACTTCCTCATCAAAAATAGCCCGCACAGGGATCTCAAAACCCGGCACTGCATTGCTGCCCAAGAGTCCATCCGACTGACGCGCGGCAGGCGCATAAACCTCACCGGACAGCCGGAAGAGTTCGACCGTCTCCTCTTGCGTATCGATGATCCAGTATTCAGTCACACCATGCAGAGCATAATCCTGAAACTTGATACCACGATCACGCTTCTCTGTGGAGGGCGAGAGCACTTCTGCGATGAGATCTGGAATGGGAAATCGAAGCGTGTCTGGCCCAGTGAGCGCTGCTTTTGCAATGCCAAAAAACAACACATCCGGCTCGTAGTCATTGCGGGGAAAGCTCGTCATCGCTTTTTCGTGCCTCACAAGGCCCAGCTTCTTTACCCGAACGTAGGCGCTGAGCAGGTCATAGAGCCGTTGACTGGCTGCCAGATGCCGGTTCAAAGCGGGCGAATGCATGATGACCTCGCCTTGGATGAACTCCCACTTGTGCTCGGGTGTGATGTCGGCGTAAAACTTCTGCCGCAGCTTCTGCTCATCTTCAAAAGCACGCAGTCCTGCCTGAATCAACTCGGGTAGCGCAGGAGATTGCAGCATGCTGTCAAGGATGGCGGATTTCATCGCGCAAAAAGTGGCACGTGGGACTCCTGAGTGCAAATTCCATCTCCGGCAAGCGTATGGAGTCTTATCGATGCTCTCATCTCTCTCATCCTCTCAATCCAAATGTACCGGTCCACTCACTCGCCGTAGTTTTTTGTCGATGGGCGCACTCGGCCTCAGTGGTTGGTCACTGGCTGACACACTGCGCGCTGAAACCATCGCCAAGGCGGCAGGCAAGCGGCTCAAGGACAAGTCGGTGATCTTCGTGTGGCTGCCCGGCGGCATGTCGCAGCTCGAAAGCTACGACATGAAGCCGAACGCGCCCATTGAGTATCGCGGTGTGCTCAATCCCATCCGCACGAAAGTGCCCGGCACACACATTAGCGAGTTGTTTCCGCTTCAGGCCAAGATTGCCGACAAGTTCAACATCATCCGCAGCGTGCATCATGAGTTCGCTGACCACGGAGGTGGCCATAAGCGCTTCATGACTGGACGTGTCCCTGCCACACCGGTGGGCACGGTAAATGATGCGCCGTCTGTGTCATCCATCGTCAGTCGCAAGCTGCAACGCGCGGGCAACGCCATGCCCGTCTGCGTGGCCGGTGTGGATGGTGGGCGTCAGGGCATCGACACCTTTGCCATGGGCTCCTCGTATCTGGGTCAATCCGCCTCTCCCTTCATGGTGGCCGGCGATCCCAGCTCTCCGAAGTTTAAAGTCGAAAACATCGGCCTTACGCCCGACATGGAGTCACGCCTCGATGACCGCGTCCATTTGCTCAAGGGCATGGACAACCTCAAGCGCGAGATGGACCGCGGTGGGCTCATGGAAGCCATGGATACCTTCAGTCAGCGTGCCGTTGGCATGCTGACCACCCCCGCCGTGCGCGATGCCTTCGACCTCAGCAAAGAGTCCGCCAAAGTGCGCGAGCGTTACGGCTACAGCACCTATGGCCAGCGCGGTCTCATGGCGCGCCGCCTTGTCGAAGCTGGCAGCCGTTTCGTCACGATGGTGTGGGAAAATCCCTTCTCCACCACGATCCCCAAGAACTGCACTTACAATTGGGATAGCCACGCGGTGAACTGCGACATGTATGCCGATGCCCGCTGGCGCATGCCCGTCTATGATCAAGCCGCTAGCGCCTTGATTGAGGACATCCACCAGCGTGGACTCGACAAAGACGTGCTCGTCATCATCACCGGCGAATTTGGCCGTACGCCGAAGATCAACACGCAAATCGGCACGCAGACCGGCGTCAGCCAGCCAGGGCGTGATCACTGGCCGCAGGCGATGTCCTTCATCGTCAGCGGCGGTGGCATGCAGACCGGCCAGATCATCGGCGCGACGAATCCGCGCGGCGAATTCCCCATTGAGCGTCCCATGAGCCCCAATGACCTCTGGGCCACCGTTTACCAGCACCTCGGCATCGACCCGAACGACACCTTTGACGACTTCCAAGGCCGCCCGATGCCCATTTTACCCTTTGGCGACCCGATCAAGGAACTGCTGCCGCTCGCTTGACCAAGTGGGTGAACTGGGCTTGATGGCGGCGGTTCAACGAACCTCCAAACCTCAACACCTCTATCCTTATGGCACTCTCCGTCGGCTCCAAAGCCCCTACCTTCACCCTCAAGTCCAAAAACGCCTCCGGTCTCAGCGACGTTTCGCTCGCAGCTGGCAAAAACACCGTCCTCTTATTCTTCCCACTCGCTTTCACTGGCGTGTGCACGCAGGAGCTTTGCGACATCACCGCAGGCCTCAGCAGCTACAGCGACCTGAATGCCGACGTCATCGGCATCAGCGTGGACAGCCCCTTTGCGCAGGAAGCCTGGGCGCAGAAAGAAAAGATCGGCATCACGCTTGTCAGTGACCTCAACAAAGAGATCACCAAGGCTTACGACGTGCTCTTCCCCGGTCTCGCTGGCATCGGCGACACCTCTGCCCGCGCCGCCTTCGTCATCGATAAAGATGGCGTCATCCAATACTCCGAACAGACCGCCACGCCGAAGGACCTCCCCAACTTCGACGCCGTGAAAGCCGCGCTCGCCAAGCTCGCGTAATCGAGTTCATCCATTGTTCACGAAGCGGGGCCAAATTGGCCCCGCTTTTTTATTATCACATCGCAGATACTCTCACGCCCTTCAGACCCGGCCCGATCTCCTCCACGCTGAACTTCACCGGCAGAAACTGCTCGATGAGCGCCATGTTCGTCCGTGTGTGATCCGTGATCGATAGAGTGTGGAAAATACCGCCGCCCGCCAAGGCCATCGGCAGCAGCAATTGATCTGCCAAATGCACACCAACCGGTGCCGAGGACGCTAAATAACCGCGCAGCCCCTTCGCCGCAGCTGTGGCAACGGCTTCCGCTGACTTTCCGAGTTGGGCGATGCCGGTGCTGATCTCGCAGACGTTCTCATACTGTGCTCCAAGCATGATCGCATTGCCTGGACCATCGCTGTTCGGCGCATATTGAAGGTCAATCAGATGCACCTCCCAATCTAAAATCGTTGCAGCCGTTACGATCTCACGGGCTGCAATATCACGGTTCAAATGCGCATGCCGTACCAAACCAAAAAATGCACCTGAACCGCCACGCTCCAGCAGTTTTAACGGCTTCCAGGCCTTCATTGGCCAAATTTTGCTATGAAGCACCCCGCCACCTGCCTGCATGAATCCAGGCCGCTCCAGCTTAACCTCTGCGGCTGCCCCCATGCTCCACAGCACCGGCAAAAAGCACTTCTCGATGAACTCGAACGGCGGAGCCATCGGGTTGTGCGTGCCACCTTCGATGCGCAGCGTGCTGGAGGCCTCGGCATGTAACAGCGCGGGCAGCAGCGTCTGCAAAACGAGCGTCGTGCTGCCACCGGAGCCGATGGCAAAGCGGTAGTCACCCGCGGCGATCTTGCTGGGCGTGAAAACGAGTTCCGTGGAGCCGAGATCGGCCCCTTCGACCTCCGCGCCGCAGACTTCTGCCGCCGCTTTCACGCAGGTGAGGTGCTGACGCATCAGCCCCGGCTTCGGTCGCTTCCCGCGAATATTCGTCATCCGAAACGCCCGCCCCGTGACCAGCGCCAGCGACAACGAAGACCGCAGCAACTGCCCGCCGCCGGATTCGCCGGAGATTTGGAGGATGGAGGTGTTTTTCATGAGGGAATCAGGGTTTGCGGTCGGAAACGAGTTTGTATAGAATGGCGGCATTATGAATGCGATCACCTTGGAATACCCCGTCGAAAGCCTGCCCGGCCTGCCACTGAAGGAGGGGCTGCGTTTCTTTGGCGTTATCCGTGGAGGTAAGGCAAGAGTGCAAATCAGCGAATCCCAAGAGCCGCAAACTTCGACTGACCCGCGACAGGCGGCCTTGGAGAACTTCATCTCGAAGTGGTCGGGCAAGGGAACACTGCTTCCAAAGGAGCAGATCGAGCAAGACCCGCGCCTCGCCTATCTCACGGCCAAACACATTCATTGAGCAGTGAAGGTCTTTATCGACAGCAATGTGCTGCTGGACGACTTCTACCAGCGCAAGGGGGCCGAGGCGAGCCGTGAGGTGCAGCGTTTTTGCGTCTCGTCTCCTGCGCATGAAGCATGGGTCGCGTGGCACACGCTTTCGAACGCGTTCTATATCGTGCGTGGTCATGCCAGCTCCAAAGACGTCGCCCGTAGTTTCATCAGCGACCTTCTCCAGTGGGTCGAAGTCGCCGAAACCACCAAGTCGGACGCGTTGAAAGCGATCAGCTATGGCATGAGCGACTTTGAAGACGCCCTCCAGCTCGCCGCTGCCGAAGCCTGCGCGGCGGATGTGCTCATCACACGGAATACCAAGGACTTCAAAGCCAGCACGATCCCGGTGATGACGCCGGAGGAGTTTTTGGCAGCGCATGGCCCGCAAACCACGTCTTGATGCCCCACACATGAATATCGAACAGCCCAGCATCACAGAAATGAGCCACGCCGACCGCGAGCGCCTCGCTCGAATGGTCCGTAAGCAACCGACGGTGACTCGCGAGGCATGGGAGAAGCAGGTGAAGCTCTTTGAGAAGGTCGGTCGCGATAGCGAGTCCAGCCTTCCCTTCTGGCGGAGATTGTGGAAATTCCGCGCATGAACCAAGTCGAGCTTCCAGCGGGTTTTGGACAAACCAGGGGCTCGGAGCACGAGGTTTGGTTTTCGAGCGATGGCCGAGCGATCAAGGCCACGCATCCAGCTGAATACGGGCGGGTGTGTGGCCCAGATCGGTTTGCGACGCTGGATCAATACCTCGAGCGTATCCGGCTCACGGTGGAGCTTTTTGGCCTCGATTGGCAGATTCATGGCCTTCACGGCTCCGGACGAAGCACTCGCGTCGTGACCAGTCAGTCGATTTTCCTCGGCAAACCGGCCACGAGGCAGGAAATCGCGGCTTTCATGCTGAAACGTCGTTTTGCGCTTCATCGGACGAGATTTGGAGATGTCTGGTATCGCAGCGAGGACAACGCGCTGGTGGCCGATGCCGAGCCAAAGAATGTAGTGCATGGCGTGGACGGTCTCGCGCCGATTGATGTGATCGTGTGCAGGCCAAGTCGGGAGTTGCTCTCTGTATCGGAGATTAGTGGACAGTGATCATACACTCTGGTGATGCGACAGGTATTCACTGATGGCTCCAGTCACGCCGCTGAGGAAGAAATCAGATACCTCCATGGCTGATACCAGAGTTGTCAGATTTATGTGCCTGATTCCTTCCAGGCAAGCCTGCTGCTGCTGATCGAATGGATACCGAAAGTTGAAACTTCGACCGTCAGCCTCGTGAAACCAGTTCACTACTTCTCGCATCAACAATGCCTCAGCGGGAAGAACCTCATCCGGCCACACTGACGTCATGATGTCTTCGATTATTTTCCAGAGTGGAACCAACTCATGAGCTTTGCTTCCAACACACAGTTCTCTGATTCTAGCATCTTCACCAAGCAACCGCCTACCGTCCCAGATGATTTGCTTGAATGTAAGCTCCAGGAAGTGTCGATACATGAAGCAAATAGGCAATATGCCCACGTCTCGATACAACCCGTCCTCTCCGAGATGGCGCACAAGCATTTTAGCCCCTTGTAAGTAAGACTCAGCAAGCCTGTGAAAGTCGGACTGATGAGTGATGCATGCGATCACATCTCCTGGTACAACAGAAGTGACCGTTTTTTTGAATGTGGTTGAGTCCATGTTATTAATCCGGCATAAAGAAAGAACATCAAGCAGCATACTGCGTTGAGCTTGAGGTGAAGAATGAGCGGATATG
>JANOBP010000421.1:0-10440 GCA_031411715.1 Verrucomicrobiaceae bacterium
CGGACGCCCCCGTCCGCTTTCAATTAATGCGGACGAGGGCGTCCGCGCTCCACGTGGAAGTATCGTTATCGTCCACAACGTCTTCACCATGCCCTTCGACCTCGAATGGACGCGTGAGCTTTTAGAACTCACCCGAAGACGCCCTGACATTCGATGGATCAACTGGGTCCACGATGTGCGCTGGGCTGAAGAAGTGCCGCAAGCCGTCCACATTGCCGTTTCAGAGCACCGTAAGGCCGAATACGCCCGGCACACCTCTGCGCCCATCCATGTGATTCCGAACGGCATCGATGCAGCGGCCGTTTTGGGCCTAACGGAGCGCATTTCGGCCCTCCATCTCGAAAATGCGGACTTGGTGCTGTTTCAGCCCACTCGCTTCGTGCGGCGCAAAAACATCGAACTCGGCCTGCGCGTGCTCGCGAAACTGTCGGAGGCTGTTTACGCCGTCACAGCGGCCCCTGATCCGCATCAGGGAGATGGACGGCTCTATTACGAGGAACTCGTCACCTTGGCGGAATCGCTCGGTGTGCGGGATCGTGTGCTGTTTCTCGGCGAAACCGGCACTTTGAGCGATGATGACGTGCGCAGCCTTTACCAGATGGCTGATGTGCTGTTTTTCCCGAGCACGCAGGAAGGCTATGGCCTACCGCTGCTCGAGGCGACGCTGCATGGACTGCCGGTGCTGTGCTCTGACATTCCGGCGCATCGTGAAGTGGCGGTGGGTGCGACCTTTTTTGCGCTCGATGAGCCTCTAGAGCAAATCACAGCTAAAATCCGTCACCATCCGGCTGTACTGGCCAGACAGGAGCGTCGGGGGCTCATGAGTCGGCTCTCATGGGAGAGAATCGCACGAGATAAGCTGGAGCCGTTGCTTTTGGGCACGAGCGCTCCATGAATGCTCAGCGATGACCCGATACTCCCATAAGTCCGAAATCCAGGCCGCCATGCAGGCCCGGCATCAAAACATCTTCGCGTTTTTAGGCGCACATGAGATTGGCGGGGGAAAACAGATCGTGCGCACCATTCAGCCAACGGTGAGCTCGGTGGATGTGATCGTGAATGGACAGCGCTACGAGGCGGAGCGGATGCATGAGGATGGTTTTTTCGAGGTGGTGACTCCCGTGGGCGCTTATGAGTTGGATGTCTTTGAGAATGAAGGCATGACGCAGCGTGTGGTGGATGCGTATTCCTTTGGCCCGCTGCTGGGCGAGCAAGATGTGTATTTCTTCCGCGAAGGCACGCATCAGCGGCTTTGGGAGATCTTGGGCGCCAGCTTAAAGACCATTGATGGCGTCGAAGGCTGCCAGTTCGCGGTGTGGGCACCGAATGCGCGACGGGTGTCCGTGGTTGGTGACTGGAACAACTGGGACGGCCGCGTGCATGTGATGCGCTGCCGCGTGGAGGCGGGGATCTGGGAGATTTTTATTCCAGGCGTCGGTGAGCAGGTTCACTACAAGTTTGAGCTGATCGACAAGCATGGCGAGCTTCGGGTGAAGAGTGATCCGCTGGCGGTGTATAGCCAGCACGGCACGCAGACGGCTAGTTTGACCTTTGATCTGGATCGCTACGGCTGGGCTGACAATGAGTGGATGCAGCGACGTGCCTCGAATGATCTGTATCACTCGCCGATGAGCATCTACGAGGTGCATCCCGGCTCATGGAAACGGAAAGCCGAGGATGGTGACCGCTGGCTGACTTATCTCGAACTGGCGGACGATTTGATCCCCTATGTCAAGGGGCTGGGCTTCACGCACATCGAGCTGATGGGCATCGCCGAGCATCCGTTTGATGGCTCGTGGGGCTATCAGGTGACGGGCTACTACGCGCCGACGAGCCGCTTTGGGAATCCGGATGAGTTTCGCGAGTTCGTGGACCGCTGCCACCAAAACGGCATCGGCGTCATTCTCGATTGGGTGCCGGGCCACTTCCCGAAGGACGCACACGGTCTCGCCAAGTTCGACGGCACTGCTTTGTATGAGCATGAGGACCCGCGTCTCGGAGAGCACATGGACTGGGGCACGCTCATCTTCAATTATGGCCGCCATGAAGTGAAGAACTTCCTCGTCAGCAATGCTCTCTTCTGGCTGGAGCAGTTCCACATCGATGGCCTGCGCGTGGATGCCGTGGCCTCGATGCTCTACCTCGACTACTCACGCAAAGCTGGAGAATGGGTGCCCAATCACCTCGGTGGGCGTGAAAACCTCGCGGCCATCGCCTTCATGCGTGAGCTGAACATGGTGTGCTATGAGAAGCACCCTGGCACCACGATCATCGCGGAGGAAAGCACGGCCTGGCCTTGTGTCTCGCGCCCGGTGAGCAGCAATGGACTCGGTTTCGGCTTCAAATGGAACATGGGCTGGATGAACGATAGCCTGCACTACATGGCCGAGGACCCCATCAACCGGAAGTATCATCACGGTGAGGCCACCTTCTCGATGATCTATGCCTACGACGAGAATTTCATCCTCGTGCTGAGCCACGACGAGGTCGTGCATGGCAAGGGATCACTCATCAACAAGATGCCCGGTGACCGCTGGCAGAAGTTTGCCAACTTGCGCATGTTCCTGGCATGGATGTGGATGCACCCCGGCAAAAAACTACTCTTCATGGGCGGTGAGTTTGGCCAATGGCAGGAGTGGAGCCATGAGCGCAGTCTCGACTGGCATTTATTCCTCGGCGAAGAGCACAGCGGCCTGCAGCGCCTCGTCAAAGACCTGAATCATCTCTACACAGGCCGCGCGGCCCTGCACTCCAAGGACCATGAAACGGGCGGTTTTGCCTGGCTGGATGCCAATGATGCAGAGAATAGCATCTTTGCCTTCACACGCTCCGCACCGAATGGAGACCGCGTTTATGTGATCGTGAACGCCACGCCAGTGGCCAGACACGCCTACCGCGTCGGTGTGACCGATGCCGGCAGCTACCGCGAACTCCTCAATAGCGACGCCGCCAACTACGCCGGGTCCGGCGTCAGCGCGGGAGCTGGCTTCCAGGCGCAGCAGACGGCATGGCAGGGCCAGGCATGGAGCCTAGTCGTTGATTTGCCGCCGCTGTCCGTGTTGGTGCTGGGGCGGTG
Organism: Verrucomicrobiaceae bacterium; assembly: GCA_031411715.1. Classification (GTDB taxonomy): domain Bacteria; phylum Verrucomicrobiota; class Verrucomicrobiia; order Verrucomicrobiales; family Verrucomicrobiaceae; genus Prosthecobacter. The sequence continues at coordinate 3,077 of JANOBP010000421.1, forward strand.
AGATGAGTAATGATTACGGTGCGGACGAGGGTGCCCCACTCGCCAGAAGCTTTGAGTTTGTCGTGGCGAAAGTCCAGCATAGGTATGCCATTGGTCAGAGCGCTGATGTGATCTCCCTCCAATCGTAGCTCCAGCCTCAGCACATCCCCCACACGCATGGTCATGTCCTTGGGCAACGGCCTGGAGCCCAGGTGCTTCTATGCTCTGCGTTCTCCCCCCTCTCTGCGGTGCTACACAAGGTTGTGACTCAACCCTTTTAACTCAACTCCATTATATGGCACTGATCAAACAGCCGCTGATTGGCGTTTACCTCATCCCCCATGTCTGAAGCCAGGCCGAACGCCATTCTACGATTCTTTGTTTTCATCCTTGTCACCGCCGCCGTTGTGGGCGGAGCGTGGCTATTCATCCAGCGCATGGAGCAAGCCGCCGCCATCAAGCCCAAAGCCGCCACCAAAGGCGCTGCCCCCGTCTTGACCGCCAAAGTAGCTCTGGAGAACTACGCGCTCGATCTCGATGCCATCGGCACCGTGCGCGCCTTTGAATCCGCAGAAATCAGCCCCAACGTCACCGAGGCCGTCACGCAGCTTTCCTTCAGCGACGGCGACTTCGTCAAAAAGGGCGCACTCCTCGCCATGCTGAGCGATTCGGAGGAGCAGGCCATGCTCGCCTCCGCCAAGGCCACTCTGGCCGAGGAACAGCGCGAGATCGAGCGCCTCAAAAACCTCGTCAAAGACGGTGCCGCCCCCGAGGCGCGGCTGGAGGAGCGCAAAACCCTCGCCGACATCGCCAAACAGAAAATCCTCGAAGCCGAAGCCCGCCTCACCGACCGCCGCATCACCGCACCCTTTGACGGCTGGGTCGGCCTGCGCCGCATCAGCGTCGGCGCGCTCGTCTCCCCCAGCACCGTCATCACCACCCTGGATAAGATCGACGTCGTGAAGATCGACTTCTCCGTTCCAGAGACCTATCTCGGCAGCGTCAAAGCAGGCACCGTCATCGCCGCCCGCACCGACACCGACCGTGAGCGCCAATACCAGGGCAAGGTCTCCCACCTTGACTCACGCATCGATCCCGTCACCCGCTCCATCCCCACCCGTGCCGAGGTTCCCAATCCCGACCTCGCGCTCAAGCCCGGCATGCTCGTCATGGTGCGCCTCGTCGTCGAGCCCAAGATGTCCCTCTCCGTGCCCGAGCGCGCCCTCGTGCCCATCGGCTCCAAAGCCTACATCTTCACCATCCTGAATGACAAAGCGAAGCGCCTCGAAGTCAAAATCGACCGCCGCAAGCCCGGCTACGTCGAAATCCTCAGCGGCCTCACCGAAGGCCAAACCATCATCGCCGACGGCCTCGTCGGCCTGCTCGATGGAGCCGCCGTGAAAGTTGCCGGAGAATACGGCGGCCCCGTCAAAGCCTTCAATCCCGAGCAAGCCGGGCCCAAATAACCAAGGCCATAAACATTCCGACCTCAGCTGAAAACGGATGAACCAGAATGAGGCAGTCGAATGACGGTGAATTTCGCCACATCTCGGAATTGCTGAATTTGCTGTTCACTTGTATTCCAACAAACTGCCTAGCGAATCTCCCAGCTTGAAACGTATCCCCAAAGGTTATTTCATATTTCCTGCCCTACTCACCGGGATTGGTATAGCCCTACTAGTGCCACTACCTGCGGACTGGTCAGTGGGTTGGCGTGCCGAGTGGCTTAATCGCATGCATGTGCCGCTAATGGCAGTCTACTGCGTCGCAATTGAAGGCTTATTCCGAAACTCTTCTCTCATAAATTCTCACAGAGCTTTCTGGGCCGCTTTGTCAGCGGTCTTTTTTGCCGCCATGGTCGAGTTGGTCCAACCATGGTTTCATCGTACGGCTGACATGGGGGATTTCATGTGGGGGATGGCAGGCATTGCAGCTGGCTCTTTGTGGAATACAGCGATCTTGGCTCAATCTCATAGAATGCGCGTAATCATTAGCGCTCTGGCTTTGGCCTGCACTCTATTACCACCGCTAGGGTGGGGCTCTCAGGTAATGAGAGCAAAGTTGGCTGCTGAGAGGCTGTTTCCCGTTATAGTTGATACTAGCGGAAACTTGGGAAATTTTTTTTGGACCATGGAACCAGAAGAACTCTCCGTCAGTCAGCAGTTAAAAGAGCGCGGCGAAATCATCCTCACGAAATCTGGAGAACATCCGTCCAGCGCTCGTCTAGATGCACAAAACAGAGACTGGAGTCAGTTTGATGGCCTTGCCATTGATGGAACCTTGGAAGCGCCAACAGCTATCGAGCTCGGCTTACGACTTGATTTGAACGATGTCGCCGGTCCACGTCTGCGCGCGGGTAGCTTGGTGCAGCCAGGCCGACATCAAATTCAAATTTGGTGGCCTGGTTCGCCCCCTCCTCGAAATGTTCATCAACTGGTGGTTTTTCTGGCCTCAGGAGAACCCGCTGCGCGTTTACGCATTCATCACATGCAGCTAGTGCGGCGCGTGGACGCGGCGAGGCAAGAATCAAACGACTGACACTCTCACGCTGGCTCTATTGAGGAGCGGTATAGCTGCCGATAACTCTCCGCCATGGCCTCCATTGAGTAGCGCTGAAGTACGGCTTCTCGTGCCTGTCTTCCAAGGAGTCGCATTCCCACTGGATCGACCAAAGCGACACGCAGCGCAGAAGCGAGATCTTCGGGCGAATTCATCTCTGAGAGAAATCCATTTTGGCCGCTATCGATCACTTCAGCATTTCCGCAGGCCGAATGAGCGAGCACGGGCACCGCAGATGCCATGGCCTCAAGCACCGCGTTGGAAAGACCTTCGATTTCTGAAGGCGCTGCGAGAAGATCCATCGCGCGATAGTATGGTGGCAAGTCATCTTGATGTCCCGCCCAGCGAATGCGAGCTGCCAAGGGATGTTGGTTCATTGTTTGCACAAGCGCATCTCGTTCCGCACCGCCATCTCCGACGACCAGAAGTTGCAAGCGCGGAAACTCGTTCGCGAGCAGTGAAAACGCATCAAACAACATCTGATGTCGTTTCAGGGCTACAAGCCGACCTACGATGCCCACAACCTGAACATCAGGGTCGAAACCAAGTGCACGTCGAGCTTCTACGGTAGATTCAGCCGGCGAAAAACGGTCACTGTCCACGCCGTTTGGCGTAACGACAGTACGGCGCTTCGGATCAAGGCCCAATTCCTGCAGATTTCCCATCACGCTTGAAGAAACGACATGGACATGTCGACAAATGGAAAATAACAACCTCCGCTGCCAACGGCGCTTCGAGGAGAGGTCCTGCTTCTGCAACTGCCCATGTTCACCATGCACGATAGGAAGACTCCGCCCCCCCATGGTGGCCAGAGCAGCGTAAATCAGCGTGCCAAGATTGTGACTATGCAAGAGATGGGCGCGTGTCGATCTCATATGTTGGCGGAGAGCGCGCGCAGCCTTGAGCGAAAATCCACTAGTCTTCCCCATCACTACAACCTTTGCCGGCTCCGGCATCCGTGAGGCAAAGTCACCTCGAAAGCGCAGGCAGGCAGCGTGGATGTCAAACCCATGTCCGTGTAACCGCTGAGCCACATTCACCACACCGTTCTCCAAGCCGCCTGGGGCTAGAGAATCTAGGACATGAAGAACACGTATCGTTCCCGCATTCATGGGTGCTGCCTGAGCCTGATGTGGCGATTTTCAAAGAGGTCTTGCATGTAATCCGACGGCCGGCGGAACACTCTTCCACCAGAAACGCCGTTCTCTCGCATCACACCGAGCGGTGGTCAACCGGTTGACATCTTCAAGCAAATACTTCTAATGGCTTTGAGAAAATGGAGATGTTCGATGTATCGCGCACCTCAAGCGAAGAAGTTGTCTTTTAAGCGACAGGCCCCAAAGTGAGTTCCCCATGCCAAAAGCCACCGCCAAATCCGAATTCGATGAATATGCTGCTAATTACGAAGAAGCACTTCAGCGTGGACTTTCACTAACCGGAGAAGACAAGGATTTCTTCGCAGCTGGCCGGATAGACTGGCTAAAAAGAAAAATCAGCAGCCTAGGCTTAAAGCCAACCTCCTGCCTCGATTTCGGCTGCGGAACTGGCACTGCGGCCAGCTATTTGCATAACGGTCTCGGGATTGAGTCCTACGTCGGTTACGATCCCTCAGCCGCCTCCATTGAGCGCGCAAAGCTCGAAATGTCCAGAGTTGGGTCATGCTTCACAGATGACCCTTTCAGTATCGCCCGAGAAAGCATTGACATCGCTTATTGCAATGGTGTCTTTCACCATATCCCTCTCGACCAGCGAACCGCTGCAATCAAACTCGTATGGAACACCCTCAAACCAGGTGGAATTTTCGCTTTTTGGGAAAACAACCGGTGGAATCCCTTAGTGCACTACATCATGAGCAAGGTCCCCTTTGATGACGATGCACAGATGCTTTTTCCCAATCAGGCACGCAGCTTATTGAAGACAACTGGCTTCAATATTTTGAGCACCGACTACTTATTTATTTTCCCAAGCGCACTCAGGGCCCTTAGAACACTGGAACCAGCTTTGTGTAAATTACCCTTGGGTGGTCAGTATATGATACTAGCCCAAAAAGATTGATTTACGCGCCTCTTTGCGCCGCCGTATTCGTTTTGATGAAAGCCTCTGCCCCATCAACCCGCCGCCGTATGACCTGGGTGGTTTTGGTCGCTTGCCTTTCATTAAATCTCATCAGCCTAGTCACAAGTGGGACACTGGAATCCGATTTGGCGGGAGATCCAGACGAGGCAGCCCATGCCGTCACCAGTCTAATGATGCGTGATTATATGGCGGGGGGGTGGCAGCAGTCTCCAATGCCATTTGCCAACGCCTATTACGCCGATTTCCCGAAAGTGGCGCTGGGCCACTATCCACCCGGTTACTATTTGCTCAGCGGTCTCTGGCTGTTGCCCTTTGCCTCGATCAAAAGCTTGTTTGTATTGCAGGCCGTACTTTCTGCGACACTTGCAACCCTGCTGTATAGGGTTGCATCAAAGTTCGTATCGATGCCGGCAGCCATGTTGGCTGGGCTATTGACAGCAGCCATGCCTTTCACACTCAAGCAGGAGCAGTTTGTGATGTCTGATATATTATTGGCATGTCTGTGCCTCGTGGCTGCCACTTCATGGGGATCCTACATGAACCGCCCAAGCTTACGCCGTGCACTTGGATTTGGGGTGTTGGCGACTGCTGCCATATTGACCAAAGGTTCAGCCATTGGACTATGCGCAGTGCCCCTCATGGCCACAGCGATCAACCGCCGCTGGCTATTGCTTGCTAAACCCTCTTGGTGGCTCTCGGCGCTTCCTGTAGTGGTCCTCGCTGGTCCCTGGATGATGTTCTCCACCAAAATCACTTCCGAAGGAATGTTACACCAACCCATCGGTGAGTTTTTCAAGGAGGCCGTTTTATATTATGCCCTCGCACTTCCTCAGACTCTTGGCTGGATCTTCACCGTCCTATCCTTCGGTGGTATAGCGTGGCTATTAATTGGCAGTTTTAAAGGAACCAAAAACGCCACGACGGCCGCCTCACTTTGCGGCCTTGTTGTCGGGATCCTAGCCGTCATGCTGCTTGTTCCCGCAGGCACGACCTCTCGCTACTTCATGCCGTTGTTCGCGGTGCTCGTTTTAGCGGCCACGATGGCGACCGACGCTCTCTGTTCCTGCCTGCCCAGGTTCCGTTGGACAGCGTTGCTTCTCTTGATGGCTGGAGGATTTGCGGTTGTGACCCAATGGCCAGATAAAAATGTCCATGGCTTTTCTGCAGCAGTTGTTCGTTCCGGAGTTCCTGTGAATTCACCTGAAGCCACACGTTGGCTAATAGCATCCGACCCGCGGGGTGAAGGTGCCGTTATAGCAGCCGCAGCTTTTAATTCTCAGCACAGATCCCCTTCCTTTTTGCGAATCTATCGAGGCAGCAAAGAACTGGCTACTAGCGACTGGCTGGGGCGCGGTTATCAATCGCCTTTCAGTAGCGAAACCGCCGTTCTTGAGCACCTCGACAAATTGCAGATCAATCGAGTCTTCCTGGATCTATCTCTACCCAAAGACAGACGACAGCCGCATGAACGCCTGCTGGAAAAGGCCATGCACTCAGCCAGCAATCGATGGAAACTGGATTTCGAGCAAATCATCACCCGTCAATTTGGTGAATCAGGCAACCTGCTCGTTTACATCCGAGTCCCTCCTGCAGAGGCGATCAAAGCTTTGGATTAATCAGTTGCAATCATTCGGTGGTGTTTCACAAAGATGTGTGGCGCTCTAAATTTGGTGCACACTTTATATCGATCAATCATCATGAATGTTTCAGTTTTTGGACTTGGATACGTCGGCGCAGTCACATCCGCTTGCTTGGCTGAACTGGGACATAAAATCACCGGAGTGGATCTTCATGCCGCGAAGGTGGATGCATTCAAAAGTGGCAAGTCTCCCATCATTGAGCCTGAGATCGATGATCTTTTAAAACACGCCACTGAGCAAAATCTACTCTCTGCCACGCTGGACGCCCACCAGGCAGTTGCTGACACCGATGTTAGCATCGTCTGCGTTGGAACACCCTCGCTACCTTCGGGTAAATTAAATCTTGAATATGTGCAGAAAGTCTCGTCACACATTGCGCAGGCCATCCGCGACACGCAGAAAGAACATATCATCATTTATCGCAGCACCATGCTGCCAGGGAGTACACGCAGTTTGGTTGCAGAGATGTTCCAAGATTTATGCGAGTCTGGTAAAGTACGGGTTTATTACTGCCCTGAATTCCTACGGGAAGGCACAGCAGTGAAGGATTTTCGCTCTCCTTCCTTGGTGGTCATTGGCACCGTGACGGGAACAGCACCTTCCGATCTCGCTGTCAGCGAGTTGTTGGGCAGCGAACCTTCGATTCTAGCCTGGGAGGGAGCTGAAATGATCAAATATTCCTGCAACTACTTCCACGCGCTCAAAGTCGGCTTTGCGAATGAAATCGGCCGACTTTGCAAGCATCTGGGTGAGGATGGCGCGCGGGTGATGGACGTGTTGTGCTCAGACACCAAGCTGAACATTTCCCGCTATTACATGAAGCCGGGAAATCCATTTGGTGGTTCCTGCCTTCCCAAAGACGTGTCCGCACTCAAATCCTTCGCGCGTCAGGAAAACATAAGCCTCCCGCTGCTAGAAAACACAGCGGCCACCAACACCCTTGATGGCCTTGGCCACCAGGTAGGCCGCACCGCCCACGGCCATCAGGTAGGCGCTCTTGTGCTTCTTGATCGCCTCGATGGCCACCGGGCCGCGCTCGGCCTTGCCCACCATGCTGATCAGGCCGGTCTGCGCCAGCATCATCTCGGTGAACTTGTCCATGCGGGTGGC
>JANOBP010000422.1:0-1044 GCA_031411715.1 Verrucomicrobiaceae bacterium
GCCAGACCTCATACCACCACCGGACAGTACCACATGAAGGTCTCCCTCCCCATTCGCATCAGCCTTTACGCACTGCTCGGTGTCATCGTTTATAAAGTCATCGCTGCCAATCCACGTCTTGGCCCCATGCCCACGCGGGAAGAGGCCATCGGGACGCTGACCAAGCTCTCAGCCGTGCGGCGCGCTGCCTTTGCAGACGACACCGCGTTCTTCACGCCCATCCGCAAGCCTGAGCCCATGGACTGGCTGGCCCAACATCAAGAACCAGGACAGACGGTGGCTGAATACGAGTCCGTCCTGCCTCAATTGAAACCCAAAGCGAAGCAGAAAGCACTCGGCATCCTACCCCTTGGCGATTTCAAAGCCAGCGCGCCCTCGCTCGACAAACTGCGCGCCTATTGCCAGGCCTTCTTCGGCATGGAGACACGCATCCTGGAGCCAGTTGCCTTGGAAAAAGTGCCCGCCACACGCCGCACCAATCCCAAAACCAAAAACCTCCAACTGCTCACCACCGACATCCTCAAGTGGTTGCCCACGCGCAAACCCGCTGACACCTATGCCCTCATCGCCGTCACCATGACCGACCTGTATCCGCAGGAGAGCTGGAACTTCGTCTTCGGCCAGGCCATGCTCCAGGGCGGCGTCGGCGTCTTCAGCTTCGCCCGTTACGATCCCGCATTCTATGGCGATGTCGCTGACGCCAACACGCAGTCCCTCATCCTCACGCGCAGTTGCAAAGTGCTATCTCATGAGATGGGCCACATGTTTGGCATCTTTCACTGCGTTTTTTATGAATGCATCATGAACGGATCCAATCATCTCGGCGAGACCGACGCACGTCCCATGCATCTGTGCCCCGTCTGCCTGAGAAAACTCCAGCTCGGAGCCGGATTCGATCTTTTGAAGCGTGACGGACAGCTCCTCCAGTTCTACCAAGCCGAATCGCTGAAGCCCGAGTCCGAATGGGTCCGCCGTCGGATCGAAAAACTCACCACAGCCGCCAAGCCGTGAGTTCCTTGTCGTTGCGAGAAGCGAGAAGCGGCC
>JANOBP010000423.1:0-8269 GCA_031411715.1 Verrucomicrobiaceae bacterium
GGTCGGCAAAGGGTGTGTCCAGGGTGCTCACTCCATTGGTGTTGCTGCTGGTGCCGTTGATGGCATTGCCTAGGGCAGCATTCGTCACTTCTCCCGGTGGGCCTTGTTCGCCTTGGGGGCCGGTGCCGCCATCGTTCCCGCGGGGGATGCCAAAGGTGAAGCGCACATTGGTGCCATCGAAGTTCACACTCACCGTGGCTGCCTGGCCGGGGTCGAGGGTATTGACGGCATCCACCACGGCCTGGGCAAAGGGCGGGCCAGGTGCCCCCACACCGCCGCGTGGGATGTCGAAGCTGAAGTGCAGCACGCTACCCACCAGATTCGCCGTCGCTGTCGCGGGCTCTCCGAAGTTGATGGTGTTCACGCCATCGACGGTGGCGCCAGTCAGGCTGACGATGGCATCGATGAAGTCCTTGAGGTCATTGAACTGCGCGCGCATCGGCGCGGACTCGATCTCGGCATTCTGGGGTGGGTAAGTGGGGTCGTACATAGATTTGGAGACTTTGGACCGGTGAGCCGAGCACGGTGGCGACGTGCGAGACAGACTGAGCGAAGCGAAGCCCGAAGGGTGAGCCGAGCGTGAGGCGCGAGCGAATCAAACTTTGAGCCAGGCGATTTGCCGCAGAGGGGCAGGGGAGCGGAGGTGGAGGAAAGACGATGAGACGATGAGACTTGGAGAAGAGGAGTGGTGGCTCTGAGTCTCAAAGTCTCCCAGTCTCAAAGTCTGCACTACGTCACCGTGACTTGCGCCTCAGGGCTGGGTGGGGCATCGCCGCCGTCGTTGAAGGAGATGATGCGAAGTTTGACCACCTGCGCAGCGGTGAAGCCTTTGATGATGGCTTCCAAGTCCTTGGCACTGGCTTTGTTCTGCCATTCGGTATCCACGCCCACGATGAAGGTCTCCACGCGGTAGCGCGTGGCGCGGGTGGCATAGGGCCAGCTCACTTCGATGCGGCCATTGCCCAGCGCGGCGGCCGTCACGCTGGCCACCGACTCAGGCGAGCTGGGGTTGGCCGGGATGTTCAGGCCAAAGTCCTCCCAGCGCGGATCATCATCGGCGATCAGCGCTTCCAGCTCGGTGATCAGGCCGCGCACACGCTTGCGCAGCGCATCGGTGGCGGCGGTGCGATTATTAAAAGCGGTGGTGAGCGCGCTTTCCGCATTGGCCACGGCTTGGCGTGCGTCGGAGATCACCGTCCACGCCGCCTCACACAGCGCCGCCGTGGCGTCCATGCCGGCGTTTTCGTTGGCGGGGATGGCGGTGAAGTAATTTTTGAGGGAATCCAGCAGCGTGAAGCGCAGGTCCTGCGTCTCTGGCACGGCGGTGGAGTTGCCGGGGAAGCCCGTGGGCTCCCATGCAGGGCTCCAGCGCTGGCCCAGCTTCTTGGCCAGCCAGAGCTTGCAGTTGGTCAGGCACAGCACGCCAGCGTCATCGGCGGCTTGCAGGCTGGCGTACGCCGTGCTCACGGCATACTTTTTGATGCCCAACTGGGTCTCCGTCTGGCCCAGCGCGGCGATGGCGGCGCGCATGGACGCCTCTTTGTTGTGCAGGATGCCGATGGCGACTTCATGCGTGTGGCAGCCGTCGGCCATGATGTCGGCGAGGGCGCGTAGGATGTAATTATTGTCAGGTGTGGGATTCGAGGACATGATGTTTTTGTTAGTGCGGCGTTTCTTGTGTGTGTTCGGAGGTGAAATTGGTACGGATGGCTGGTCCCAGGAAGAATTGTCCCAGCTACCTTCATCCCAATTGGGCGGGGTCATGGTGGAGAAAGGTGGGTTGAAAGGGGCTGTGCCAGGCCTGTCGGCAGACCGGACAAGATCGAAAAAGTCAGCGCACCCAGCCAAGCTTGGCGGCCTGCCGCCGAAGGCGGAGCTGCCAGGGCTACCGCGCGGCACTCCGCCCAAGATTCACCGCCCATCGGGAGCTGCCTCCCGTTCCCTGTGCAGGAATCCTGCACAGCGATGTCCAAGGTGCGAGGTGGCGCGCAGGAATCCTGCACAGCGATTCCCAAGGTGCGAGATGGCGTGCAGAAATCCTGCACAGCGATTCCCCAAGTGCGAGGTGGCGCGCAGGAATCCTGCACAGCGATTCCCAAGGTGCGAGATGGCGTGCAGAAATCCTGCACAGCGATTCCCAAAGTGTGAGATGGCGTGCAGGAATCCTGCACAAGGAATCCGAGGCTCCCGAACGGCGTGCAGGAATCCTGCACGAGGAATCCGAGGTTGCCGCCCGCCGCGCCGGAATCCGGCGCGTCACCCCGCAGGCCGGGGAAGGGCAGTTGGAAAAGCAGCGTCGCGTTCATGGGCGCAGTGTCCCACGGTTTGCGGGGCGGTCGAGGAAACTGGAGTTTCCTTGCCAGGCGGCGGAAAGAGCAGGGCACCTTTCACCTAGGCAGGGTCGCCGGATAAATCGCCAACAATCGATCGATCAACTTCCGCACGGACTTTTTTCTGCCCTTGCACCACTTGACCACCGTGAAAAAGCTCACGCGCATTTCCTTGCCTTCCGCTGGGGACATGGGGCGCATCTTGAGATGGTGTTGGTGCTTGATGCCCGTTTGCTGCTCGATGTCACAGGGCCTGAGGTGGGCGGCTTCCTCGTCCTCATGGATGAGCACCAGCAGGGCATGATTGGCCGCCTCAGGGTCGGGGAATTCACAGTCTTCGGGCTCGGAAGCGGGCGGCGTGGGTGTCAGGCTGGCTGTGTGGGTGGCTGGTGCGGTGGTTGGGGCTGCGCGCAGCTTGCGGCCGGTGTGTGGGCCGTCATGGCCGCCGCCTGGCTGCGGTGTGCCGGTCGTGCGTTGCCTGGGCCCTTCCCGCCAAGCTAAAGCCTTCCCCCCAGCCCGTCCGGGCTTCGGAGATGGCTTGGCTTTCATACGCAGTGGTCCAAACGGCTAGCTCACGCTGCGGCTTAGGCTGAGCTTCAAAAAATGGGTTAATCCAGTGCTGCTTGGTACGCCTAGCTACCCCCCGCCACAAAACTCAACTTTTGGCTCAGGTTTTGCTTTTAAATTGTAGTGGAACCCACTATGGAACCCGCCTTTTTTCGGAATTCGCCGCCTACATACTTTTGCAGGAAATCTCGCGCACAACACTGCCCCCAGACAAAGCCATGACAAACAGACTCAACCGCCTCATTGCAGCCGCTCGTCTGCTACCACAGTTTGGTCCTGCCAGACTTGGCTGCGTGGTCAGTCAAGCAGTTGAAGCCTGACCCCGTTTTCCCAATCAAAAGGGCAAACGCGGCGTTCGGGTTTATTTGACGCTCAGGCTGTTTTTTTGCCAAAAAGAGCAAAAATCACCCACATTGGAGAATAATTGAACATTTCTCGCTTGTCGTTTTGAAGGCCCCTCTTCATATTTATTACAAGATAATTTTTCTAGTTATGTAAAACATCCGCTTGGTGGCCTTCTTTTAGGCCATCAGCAACGCCCAAACAGCAGCCCATTCTTGATTAGTGCCACTTTGGCCAAAAAAAATCTTCAGCAAAGTAGAACCAAATCACAATCATATGAACACAACAAAACGAACCGTAATCACTTCAATGCTGAGTGGTTATACGATGAAATTGGTCGCGCTGGCGCTCATTGCCTTTGGCGTGACAGCTGAGGCACAGGCGCAATTGAAAGTCAGTGTGATGCCGAGTCATACGCAGAGTGCCAGCTACGCGAAAGCGGGGCTCAATGAAGCGATCACCGTTTGGGGGCGCACATGGGGCGGGACCGGAGCACAGACCTACACACTGGACTTTGGCGATGGCACTGCCGCTGCCACTGGCAGCGTGACCAATGCGAACTACATCTCAGCCAGCCATACCTACACCACGGGTGGTCTGAAGACGTTCACTCTGACCGTGACGGACTCGACCTCCACGTCGCTTTCACGTTCGGGAGTGATCCGTGTGATTGCAGGGCCGGTGCATGCTGACCGCGTTCATATGGCGATCGAGAAGGGACTGCTAAACTTGTATCTGAACAGCACCGTCGTGGATGCGAATCAAATCTACTGGATTAACCCTCTAGGCACTGGCCATACGACTGTTTATGGCGTTGGCGCCACTTCCGCTGCAATTATAGCTTTTGAGGAGAATGACCACCTTCCTGGCGAAGACGATGTGGGGGAAATTTACGCAGAAACCATTCGTCGTGGCCTCAATACTCTATTTGGCCAAGCGACTGCTTATACCATTGGTACGGCCCAGCATTCGGATGGCATCGCCCTTCGTGATACAGACATGAATGACAATGGCCGTGGCATCTACCTCAATGCAAGTGGCGGACACTCGACCTATGGCACCCCCTTCGCCGGAATGGCCATTATTTTAGCCAAGCGAAATTCAGCAGAGGCCCTGGCATCCACGGTGCCCTATGGTCCGTTTGCGGGAACGAATTACCTTACCTTTGTTCAAGATATGGCGGACCAACTTCATTGGTGCCAGGGGGATGGATCCCTTCGTGGTGCTTACGAATACAGCGTCACGACGCCGAGCCAGCCCCGATGGGATGGGTCTTCGCAGCAGTGGCCCTCGCTGATGTTGTTAGCGGCGCAGGAGCGGCTGGGCATCCAGACACCACAATGGTGGTTGGATAACGCCGCCAATGGTTTTAATGCTTTACAACATACCGATGGCTCGATTGGCTATTCTGGCGCTGGGGGGTGGAGAAATACCGCCAAAGCAGGCGGGGCGCTAGCGCTCTATTCTTTTGCGGGGAAAATGGCAGGCACGGATGCCAACGCAACCAACGCCAGGAATTTCATCCAAAACTACTGGACTGCGAACCGCTCTTGGAGTGGCGATCTCGCGGGTTGGGCTGGCCACTGGTATGCGATGTGGGGCATGAAAAAAGGCCTGCAACTGCAGGGCATCACCACGATTCAGACATCGACGGGTGCCCGTAACTGGAAACAGGACATGCAGGCATGGCTGCTGGGCAACGCCACTCTTTTGGACTCACAAGGCGGCTCTATTTCAGCCGCCTATCGAAACACAGACAACATGTTTGGGCAGCGGAGCGATGGTGGTTGGCGTTCTATTGAGTATCCAGGAGCGGGATATTACACCAACGTAGTCAGTCAACTGGGTATGGACACTGCCCATGGTGTGCTCATCCTCTCGGAGGCAGTCACACGTCCTGTACCGGTGGCCGTGATTGCTGCGGTGGGCAGTCAGTCAAACCGTGCCGGTTTCCGCTCGTTTGAAATGGATGGTTCTGGATCTTACCACTTGGATGCCAATTCTTCGGTCATCGAGTATCTCTGGGATTGGGACGCCAGCAATGGTCTGAACTGGACCACGCCAGACGCATCAGGCCCACGGCCTACCAACCCAGGATACGCTGCTGTGGGCAACTACACCGTGACTTTGCGGGTAAAAGACAATCAAGACCCTGCCGAAACGGCCACATCAACAGTCGTTGTCAATGTGATCGATACGGACATCGCTCCCGTCGCTGTAGCGATCCCGGCTTCCCGTTTGCCGGCTTATTCCGGCAAGGTGGGCCAGCCAATTCAGTTGGACGGTACCGCTTCCTACGATCCGGAGAATGATGCCATCACTCTCTACAGCTGGGACACCGATGGTAATGGCACTTACGGTGATGCGACCGGCCCTAACCCGACCGTGACCTTCAATACCCCTCATGTTGGACAGATTGGCCTGCGCGTCACCGCCAATGGTAAAACGAGCACTAACAGCGCCGTGGCTGATATCTACGCCACGCCAAATGACTTCTATGTCCAATCCATCAGTTCCTCGAACATCGTGGCCGGGGTGTCTGCGGACGTTCAAGTGGTCTTCAAAAATGCTGTGGGTTCGGAGGGAGTTTGGAACGGAGTCGCCGTTCGCTTCTACAATGGTAATCCTCTCGCAAACGGCGTGCAGATTGGACCGAACTATTCTGTAAATCTTCCTTCCGAAGGCACGGCGACGCTGAATGTCAGCCTTTCGGGGCTGAATGGCGTGGAGACCGTCTATGTCTATATCGATGCGACCAAGGTCATCCCAGAATGGGATGAAGGCAACAACACCGCCTCAGTGAACGTGGCGGTTGTTCCCAATGTCGCGCCGAGCTTTTCCATCGGCACTGCGGGTGGCAATGCCAGCATCAACGGCCTGACCGTGGGCGGCACGACTTACTTCGGCGCAGGCGGCTCCTCGGTGGTGGTGGCCCCAGACCTCACTTATACGAACTCGATTTCCCCCACGACCACCGGCGCACAGGCCTCCATCGACAACGGCCAGACCGGCGACGTACTCAGCTGGAACACTGCCATCACCACTGCCAACGGCATCACCGGCAGCTACAACGGCACCACCAAAGTGCTTGCCTTCTCCGGTTCGGCCTCCACCGCCATCTATGAGAGCCTGCTGCGTTCCGTGACTTACAGCAATGCGGCGGGAACGCCCACCACTACCCGGACGATCTCGTTCAACGTGGGTCTTAACACGCTCTACAATCCGGCCAACGGCCACTTCTACGAATACATCTCCAGTTCCACGACGTGGACGAATGCCTACACTCTGGCGGCGGGAAGGACCTTCAATGGCATGCAAGGCTACCTAGCCACCGTGACCTCGCAGGTAGAGAATGACTTCATCCAGACCAAGCTCCAGGCCGACGCGTGGATCGGTGCCTCGGACGACGTCAGCTACGTCAACACTGCGCTTGGTTCCAACGTTTATGCCAATCAGGCGGCCGTTGAAGGCAAGTGGCATTGGGTGACGGGTCCGGAGGCGGGCACCCAGTTCTCGCAAAACAATGGTACACCGAGTTCCTTCAGCGGCCGATACATGAACTGGCGCGGAGGCGAACCGAACAACGCGGGCGGCGAGCATTACGCCGAGTTCTACGTCACCGGTGGCTGGAATGACCTGCCCAACATGAATCTGCCCTACGTCGTCGAATACGGCGGTCTGGCCGGCGACCCCGCGTCCACCCTCTCGCTCAGTGGTTCGCGCAGCGTGATCTTCAAGCCCATCGTGGCCGAGGATTCTGGTGCTTACTCCGGCGGCGCAGCCTTCCTCTCCGCCATCTCCCCTGGTCCTGCCAATGAGTCTGCGCAGACCGTGAGTTTCACGGTCACGAACAACAACAACCCCTTGTTCAGCATCCAGCCCGCCATTGATTCCAGCGGCACGCTCACCTTCACCCCCGCTCCTAACGCCTTTGGCTCGGCCACGGTGTCCGTCACCGCCGTGGACAGTGGCGGCACCGACAATGGAGGTTCGAACACGAGCACCACCAAGACGTTTGTCATTACCGTTACGCCAGTGGACGAACCCAACCCGATTTCTTCATCCCTTGGCCATATTGTCACCACCGCTGGCTCACCCGACAGCGCAGGTGCTGACGACGGCACAGATTTTGACGGACTCATCCGCGGCGGCTACATCGCCGAGAACGGCAACTTCGCCTTCCCAGGTGAGCTGACTGGCCCTGGAGTCAACGCCACCAACTTCAAAGGCTTCTGGAAGCATGACGGCACCTCCCTCAAGCGCTTCGTCCGCACGGGTGACAACGCCCCTGAAACCGGAGCCGCCGCCGCCAAATTCAGCGACCTGCCGCTCATCCCCGGCATCAACGACGACGGCCAGGTCACGCTCTTTGCCCAGCTCGCCCCCAATGCGGCCAGCACCCCGCCCACCACCGCCGACAACGACACCGGCCTGTGGAGCGAGCTCGGCAGCACCGGCTTCCAGATCCTCATCCGCGAGGATGACCTCATCCCCACCCAAGTCCCGCCGCTACCTGCCAACACCCGGGTTGGTAAGTTCGAGAACGGCTGCTTTGCCACGGCCAAGACAGGTGCCTCCACTGGAGAAGCCGCCTTCACTCTCACCTTCAAGGGCGGCAGCACCGACGCCGCCTTGCTGCGTTGCAGCGTCATCGGCACCACCACCACCGCCGTGAGCGTCGTGGCACTGGAAAACACCGCCGCACCCGGCACCGGTGAAACCTTCGGCTTCCTCAACAGTGACTACACCGACGCCGTGCGCATGGACGCCCAGGGCAACATCGTCTTTGGAGCCTACCTCAAACCCAGCTTGAGCACCAGCCTGTGGTATCAACCTGTGACCGGCGGCGCTCCCGTCAAAGCCATGGCCGCTGGTGATGCCGCCCCAGGCACCACCGCCACCTTCGCCGCACTCGACGTGCCCGCCATGGGCAGCAGCGGCACCTTCGCCTTCCGCGGCGTGCTCAACCTCGTGGGTGACAACGCCGACAACAGCAAGAACGACGGCATCTGGCGCGGTAGCGTGGCCGG
>JANOBP010000424.1:0-2136 GCA_031411715.1 Verrucomicrobiaceae bacterium
GTGCCCGACCTTAAAGCCATCGCCTCACGGGAGGCCAGCGCGCTCGTGAGAGCCTTCATCCTCTCATGGAATGATGAATCCGCCGCTGGCGTGCTGGAATTCATCAGCGCTGCTGCATCGACTTACTTCAATGTGCCCAATCCCGCCTCGGATGCCGTTCTCCGCATGGAGGAAGAACTCCGCGCCCGCTGGCCCATTCGCACCATCAAACTCGCCGACGAACCCGTCACTTCCATGATGAGCGAGACCAGCGTTGAGGTTCTCCAACGCTTTCATTTCGAGCTTCGAGGTATGAATCGCGACGCACGTGGCACTGGCGAGTTGCGCTGCACTTTGGAACGAGACGCTGCCGAAAAATGGCGCATTCTTAAAGCTGCCGATAACATCGAAGTCACCGCGCTCCTGCCTGACAAAGCGGCATTCTCGCCAGCCACCTCTCTGCGTGAGTTGAAACCAGCTCTCAGCGAAGAAGAGAACCGACAACTGGTCATCGACCACATCAACGACCTCATCAAAGCGGGGAGCCTTAAACCAGCACTCACGGCGATCCTCAAGGCATCGATCGACTACCCCAAGGACATGTTTTGGCGCTTCGCCACGGACAAAATTTGCGAATCGCTTGCCCGAACACTTTTTGCTGAGGGCAAATGGCCTGACATGACCTGTGTTGAAGAAATCAAATCCCTTTCCGACTCGGGACTCACTTCCGCCATGCTGCTTCATGGGCATCTACTGCGTGCAGGCTACGGCATGACATCCAACTCTGCAGAAGGAGAGTTGCTCTACCGCAAAGCCTACGAGATCTCGAAGAGCCGCGAGGCGCGCTTCTATTACGCGGAGGCACTCTTTATCGGCAGTGAATTCGAAAAGGCCTCCGCCATCGCGCTCAGTGCCATGACCTCATCGCAACACCCTCTCGAGGCCTACCTCGCCGCTCATCTCCTGTGGAAAAAAGCCGAGATCGACCCCGCCCTTTGGCAGCAAGTCTATGAAACCGTTTCTCGCATCGCCGATAAGCATCCGCCCGCAAAAAACCTTGCCGGACTCGTCCTCCTCAGGCACGGCCAGACGACCAAAGAACGCAACACTGGCTTCGCCGCCATCAAAGCTGCTGCTGAAGCCGGGGTGCCCGAAGCCATGAAAAACCTCATCTCCTGCTATGAAATGGGCACAGGATGCGAAAAAAATCCCGCCGAGGCTGAGGTCTGGAAAGCGATGCTCACGACCACCAAACCACCTCAGCGTAAGCACTACAGTGAGTGGGTGGAATAGCGTCCGGAGGCCCCGAGTTCGGAGTCCCGGCTTTAGCCGTAAATGCTCACGCCGAGACGGTAGCGTCATCAAGTACCACATCCCCTGCAAGCACAGCCATACCGCCTGAAGGCGGGACTCCGAACGCTTCGAACCGCCGCCATTGCCCTTTCTTGAAATTTGAGCGAGATTTCGACCTCGCGGCCTAATGATTCCCTAGCTGAGCCGTTCCAACCCTGCACCCCATACGCATGTCTGAACACCACGACCAGGATGAAGCTTCTGTCTTGGTGAGGCGTGCCCTAGACCAATATGAAACAAGCCTCATCGCCTACGCAGCTGGCATCCTCGGTGGAGACATCGAGCGTGGGCGTGATGTCGTGCAGGACGCGCTACTGCGGCTTTACCTCACAGAGCCCGCGCGCATTCGGGACAATCTCAAATCCTGGCTCTATACCGTCTGCCGCAACCGGGCACTGGACATCCTACGTAAAGATCACCGGCTTGACCTTGGAAATGACGAGGTCATCGATGCCGCCCATGATCACTCGCCAGACCCCCGGCAGTCTGCCGTCAATCGTGAGCTTTACGATCACATCTGGCGTTGCGTCGATCACCTCCGCCCCAACCAGCGCGAGGTGGTGCGGCTTAAATTCCTCCACGATTGCTCCTATCAAGAAATCGCTGACATCACAGGCCTCACCATGGGCAATGTCGGCTTCATCATGCACCACGCCATCAAAAAACTCCGCGAGCTTCTAACACCCGAAGCCGCTGGCCAAATCACTCTTTTCTCATGAATCCTCAAGATAACCCGCTTTTCACCACTTATGCACTCGGCGAGCTCGATCTCGGCCAAGCAAGTGAGATACACGATCAATTGAG
>JANOBP010000425.1:0-1527 GCA_031411715.1 Verrucomicrobiaceae bacterium
GCGTGGCATCTTGGATGCTGCGAGGGAACTCTCTCTCACTGCTCTCCGCAAGATTTCCTGAGCTATCGGAGAGAGAATCGGATGGGTTTTGAGCGCTTTTTTCCTCATGGACGAGTGCTGCATGACTCAGTGTTACTGGAGGTTTGGAAATGGCAACCGTGTCTTTGCGTCCACCGACGATGTCTTGTACCTCGGCGATGAGGTAGCCAGTGTTGAGACCAACGGCTTCACCGGGTTCGAGATAGATGTGGTCTTTGCCCCAGCGGGCTTTGAAATCGCGAAGCAGACGGATGAGGCGCTCGACATCGTAATCAGATCGAGAGATATGATGTCCTCCGCCCATGTTGACCCATTTGACTTGCTCGATGAGAGCCGGAAAGCGTTTTTCAACAGCACCGACGACGCGCTCGAGCACATCGGAGCCTTGCTCGCACAAGGCATGGAAGTGCAGGCCTTCGATGCCACTGAGGTCTTCGCCTTCGAGTGAGTCAGATCGGATTCCTAGCCGACAACCGGGAGAGCAGGGATCATAGAGCGAGACTTCGACTTCAGAGTGCTCTGGATTGACGCGGATACCTGGGCTTGGTGCGCGTTGGCCAGCTGCGCGTGCTGCATCGAGCATGGGACGGAATTTTCTCCATTGTGTCAGCGAGTTGAAGCTGATGTGGTCGGCAATGGGAATGATCTGGGCCATCTCAGCAGGCTTAAAGGCCGGGGCATAGACATGGACCTCTTTGCCGAACTCCTGATGAGCGAGGAGTGCTTCATTGAGACCACTGGCGCAGCAGCCGCTGAGATACTCGCGCACGAGAGGAAAGGTGCTGAAGGTAGCAAAGCCTTTGAGGGCCAAAAGGACCTTCACGCCAGCCTCACGCTGCACCAAAGCGAGCTTCTCCAGGTTTTTCCTCAGCAACGCGAGATCAACGACAAAGGCAGGCGTGTCGATGCTGTGAATATCGAACGCAGGTGCTGGCTGCTCGAAGACATGCGGAGGCGTGAACATGGTGGAAATGTGCTCAGAGCATCTAAAGCCGAGCCGTCGTTGAACTTAACAAAAGGCCAATCCAACTACTTCGTGGCTTTCTTCTTGGTGCTTTTTGCTTCAGGAGCATCTTTTTCAGGTGCTGCACCAGCGCCACCAAGGGGCGTGATCACCGGGCGCTCTTTCATCTCTGGAGCGATGAGGTAGTTCTTGGGATTCTTGGGATCAGTCACGAAAGAGATCAGGAAGAGTTCTTCAATCCTATCGGTGAGAGTTTCTTGTGAAGTGCGGACGGTAGCGTGGACGTAGCCTTTCTCAGGCTCTCCAACCAAGCCGAGGACGTTGATCTTGAGCGTCTCTGCCTTACGCTTGTTAGCCTCTGGAGAAATCTTGAGTTTGTTGTGCCAGGCCGCGCGGTCAGCGACGTAGAATTCCTGCGGGCTGAGCTTTTCGAGCTCTTTGTAATCCTTAACCTTGTAGCCTTCCAGCATGGCGGCCTCTTCGGACATGGTGGGAGCGGATTTGATGATGGAAACGGTCTCAGC
>JANOBP010000426.1:0-1047 GCA_031411715.1 Verrucomicrobiaceae bacterium
AGAGATCGACTTTCTGCTTGGCGTTGTCATTACCAGCGTAAGGCAGATCGAGGCGCAGCTCGACTTGGTTCTTCTCCGCGGTGGAGAGGATATTTTTCTGCTGATCGGTGAGTTCTGCGGCAGAAAGAGCCGATGAAAGGCAAATGAAGGCGAGAAGTGGTTTCATGGTGAGAGAGAACGTGTTGAGAGCTCAAACCACTTCAAAGCGACGCACTTGAATGGAGTTTTTACCGCTCTTCTGCGATGGGCGTGGCTCGGGCTGAATATAGTCGTTGAGATCGACGCTGCGGGCGCGGACTTCGTAATGGCCGGACTTCAGGTCTTTGATCGCTGCCATGTAGGAGCACATGCCGTAGCGCGGTGGCCATGTGGTGGGATTGCCATTGGCTTTGTCGAATGCGAGCACGTTTTGCGGCTTCACACCTTTGGGCAGGATTGAGTTCCAATCCGGCTGTGCTTCGAGTTCGCAGGGCAACCACTTGGCGCTGAGCAATTCCGGAGCGTCATCGGCGAGTTTTGGCTGATTGGGTGCGGGAACGGAGCGTAGCCAGTATTCCACGCGCTTAACGCCGGAGAGGCCGCTGATGACTTGGCCGGTGAGAAACACAGGATCACCAGCTTTGATCTTGTCCTTGCCGCTATCGACATAGGCCGCCGTTTTGAGAAAGGAATCGGGATCGTTGTTGCCGCTGGCGTAGGTGTCGTTGTTGCGTGCGTCGTTGGTGACAAAAATGTGCTGGAGCCACTTGATCGACTTATAGCCATGCGACCACGGCACGATCATACGCACGGGTCCACCGCGTATCGGCGACAACGGCTCCCCATTGAGTCTGTAGGCCAAAAAAACTGGTAAATCGCCCGGCGCAGTCTCCATGCACTGCGTGTAGCTCACGGATGATTTGAAGACCTGCTTCTCGTCGTTGTTGTGAAAGCCCCAGAAGTAAATGCGGCGCACGTTGTTCATCTTGCCGCAGAGTTTCAGCACCTCACGCAACGGCACGCCTGTCCACAGGCCCTGACCGAGCGGTGTGTCGATGTTGAGGCACT
>JANOBP010000427.1:0-17795 GCA_031411715.1 Verrucomicrobiaceae bacterium
CAACGCCGATCTATCCGCCCTGGCGCTGAGCAGCGGCACGCTCACACCAGCCTTTGCCAGTGGGACCACGAGTTACACCGCCAGCGTGACTAACGCGACCACCAGCATCACCGTGACACCCACGGTGTCCCAGGCCAACGCCACAGTGAAGGTCAACAACGTGTCTGTGGTCTCCGGCACGGCCAGCGGCGCGATCACGCTCAATGTGGGCAGCAATACGATTACCACCGTGGTCACCGCGCAGGATGGCACCACGACGAAGACTTACACCACCACCGTGACACGCGCTGGCAGCAACAACGCCGATCTATCCGCCCTGGCGCTGAGCAGCGGCACGCTCACGCCGGCGTTCGCCAGTGGGACCACGAGTTACACCGCCAGCGTGACCAATGTGACCACGAGCATCACCGTCACACCGACGGTGTCGCAGACCAACGCCACGGTGAAGGTCAACAACGTGACCGTAGCCTCCGGCGCGGCCAGTGGCGCGATCTCGCTCAATGTGGGCAGCAACACGATCACCACGGTCGTCACCGCGCAGGATGGCACCACGGCGAAGACTTACACCACCACCGTCACCCGCGCTGGCAGCAGCAACGCCGACATTTCCGCCCTGGCTCTGAGCAGCGGCACCCTCACGCCGGTGTTTGCCAGCGCGACCACGAGTTACACCGCCAGTGTGACCAATGCCATGGCCAGCATCACCGTCACGCCAACGAAGTCTGATGCCAATGCGACCATCACGGTCAACGGCACGTCAGTGGCCTCTGGGACCTCGAGCGGCGCGATCTCGCTCAACGTAGGCAGCAACACGATCACCACGGTGGTCACCGCGCAGGATGGCACCACCACGAAGAGTTACACCAGCACCGTGACACGCGCTGGCAGCAACAATGCCGATCTATCCGCCCTCACGCTGAGCAGCGGCACCCTTACGCCGGTGTTCGCCAGTGGAACCACAAGTTACACCGCCAGCGTTTCCAATGCCACGACCAGCATGACCGTCACACCGTCGGTGTCGCAGGCCAACGCCACCGTGAAGGTCAACAACGTGGCCGTGGCTTCCGACACGGCCAGTGGCGCGATCACGCTCAACGTGGGCAGCAACACGATCACCACCGTGGTCACGGCACAGGATGGTTCCACCACGAAGAGTTACGCCAGCACCGTGACACGCGCTGACGTTAGCCCCACCGTGACCTTGTCCACGGCCAATCTGCCGGCGACATTGACGACGCTGACGATCACAGGCACCGGCTTCTCCTTCACGCCTGCCAACAACACCGTGGCTTTCACACCCTCCGGCGCATGCACTGTCATCGCCGCCACGTCGACCTCCTTGACCGTGACCAGCCTCACCGGACTCACCATAGGTGCGCTGAGTGCCGTGGTAACCACCAATGGCCTCAGCAGCGGCGCTCCCGTGCAGGTGGCCACCGTGGTGGTGACCGTCCCAGGGGATCTTGACTCGCTCGATGCTTATCTCAACAGCTCTTATGTGGCGGCCACCGCCGTGCAGCCGGACGGGAAGATCATTATCGCAGGAGGCATCGTCTCCGTATTCGGGGTCAATCGCAGCGTCATCGCCCGGCTCAATCCAGACGGCTCGCTTGATGCGGCTTTCAATCTTTTTTCAATTGGAGGCGCTGTCACTAGCGTGGTGGTGCAGGCGGACGGACAGATTCTGATTGGGGGCTTCTTCACCAGTGTGGAAAACACCGCGCAAAACTACATCGCCCGGCTCAATCCAGACGGCACGCGCGACGTGAGCTTCAACCCCGATGTAAGCGGCGACACAAGCAGTTACGTCCAAAGCGTGGCGGTGCAGGCGGACGGCAAGATTCTGCTCGGCGGCCGGTTCACCGCCGTGGACGGGACTCCGCGCAACAACATCACCCGGGTAAATGCCGATGGCACGCTTGATGCAGGCTTCAATCCCAACGCGGACGACGTCGTCCAAAGCGTGGCGGTGCAGGCGGACGGACGGATTCTGCTTGTGGGCAGGTTCACTGACGTGGGAGGGACCACCCGCAACCGCATCGCGCGACTCAATGCGGACGGTACGCTTGATGCTGGCTTCAATCCCAATGCAGGAGGCCAGGTCTTTAGTGTGGCGGTGCAGGCGGATGGCCGGATTCTGTTCGGGGGCGATTTCACCATCGTGGGTGGTACCACGCGCAACCATATCGCGCGAGTAAATGCGGATGGCACGCTCGACGTGGGCTTCAATCCCAATTCGAACGCACGCGTCAGTAGCTTGGCGGTACAGGCTGATGGCCGGATTCTGCTTGGGGGCTACTTCTCCAGCGTGGGCGGGACCGCGCGCAACTACATCGCGCGGGTGAATGCGGACGGCACGCTGGGCCCGGGCTTCGATCCAAATGCAAGCCACGGCGGTGTTAATAGCGTGGCAGTGCAGGCGGATGGGAAGATCCTGCTCGGGGGTGGCTTCTCCTCCCTTCAGCCCAACGGGGCCACGAATGCGACGACGCGCATCTGCTTTGCCCGCCTGCTCAATGACCCGGCCACACAGACAGTGAGCGCGGTGGACGCCACGCAGGTGAACTGGACTCGCGGCGGCAGCTCGCCGGAGCTTTCGCAGGTCACCTTTGAGCAGAGCACGAATGGCGGCAGCACCTGGAATTCCCTCGGCAACGGAATCCGCATCGGCAGCACGGCCAACTGGCAGCTCAACGGCCTCAGCCTTGCCGCGAGCGGCCAGCTCCGCGCTCGTGGCCGCACCACAGGCGGCCTATATAACGGCAGTTCTGGCTTGGTGGAAGCAGTGGCCAGCTTCAGTTTTTCCCCCACCCAGGCCGCAAACACTGCCATGGCCGCCGCCGGACTCAGCGGCCCGAATGCCACACTGGATGCCATGCCGCACCATGACGGAGTGAAAAACCTGCTCAAGTACGCCTTCAACATGAACCTGAGCGGCCCGGACTCTGCCACCATGCCCGCTGGTGGCATCAGTGGCTTGCCCGGCATCACTGCGCAGCCCAACGGTGCAGCCAGCATCTTCCGCTTCGAGTTCCTGCGGCGGAAGAATAGCGGCCTCATCTACACCCCGCAGAAGAACGGCGACCTCACCAACCCCAACACCTGGGTGCCCCTGGCAGATGCACCTACCGTCGTCTCCATTGATGCCAATTGGGAGCGTGTGATCTATGAGGAACCCTACAACGCGAACACGACGCCGAGGTGCTTTGGCCAAGTACAGGTGACGCTGCCGCCGTGATCTCAGCTTTCACTTCCCGGTGAACCAAGCCTTGGCCAGCGAGTCCTTGGCGAAGAACTCGAGCAACTGCCTGGCTACCTTTTCACGGCCACTTTCGCTGGGGTGGGTGCCGTCGGCGGCGAAGTCTTCTTTGAGGTAGCGGAGGACGTCGAGCTTGCGGCCTTTTTCGCCTTCGGACCAGAGGTAGGGGCCCCAGAGGAGGGTAGGGGAGGCCTCGGCGGGCTGTTTGAGGATGAGGTGGCGGACGGCGAAGGCACCCTCGTAGGCGTAGGGTTCGGGATTGAGTCCGCTGGCGGCATTGCCGGCCCAAATGCGGCTGCCGAGGTAGGCGATGCGGAGGTTGGGGAAGCGCTTTTTGGCGTTGGCGATGACGGCGGTGGTGTCGGCTTCGAGCTTGCCGAGGTGGTCGGTCATGCTGCCGCTGGGGCCTTTGTTGGCGAGCTTGATCCAGGCGATTTGGACCTGCTCTGGGGTGACTTGGGCGTTGGCGATGCGTTTCATGGCCTCCTGCCACGGGCCGCCCTCTGCGGGCACCCACTCGGCCATGGCCTGACCACCCTGAGCGCAATCGACGATGGTGAGTTGGTCGGATTTGCGCGTGTCGGCATCGGCGATGCGTTTGAAGGTGGAGAACTCCATGGTGGCGTTCGACATGCTGATGGAAACGAGCACGATGCGGCCATCTGCGGCGGGTTTGCCAGCAGCGTCGAGCGGCTGGATTTTGGCGTTGGCGGCGCTGGCGGCTTTTTGGAGTGCTTCGGGCGGCTGGTTGCTGCCTTTGCCATAAAGGCCGCCGTCTTCGCCTTCGTAGGTCTCGTCGGCGGTCATGTCGCTGAGGGGTTTGAGGCTGGCGGGGGCTTTGCGTTGTGCAGCAGAAGTGCCGCCGCCTTTGTTGCCGCGTCCGCGGACCTCTTTGGCGTGGTCGAGGTACTTTTGGTCTTCGGGGCTGAGCTTCTCACCACTTTGTTCCCGGCGGTAGAGGTCCTGGGCTTTTGGCCAGTCGATGCCGTCCGAGTTGGGCCTGTCGCCTTGTTGTTTGCCGCGCTGGGCCTTGGCACGCTCGATGTAGGCGGTTTCTTCGGGTGTGAGGGTGGTGCCTTTCTCACGCTTCTCGAAGAGCTGACGTGCTTTGTCGAAATCGACGGGCGTGTCGGCAGACTGGCTCCTGAGAGGCAGCGTGGTGGCAAGGAGCGAAACGGCGAGGAGGGCGCGGAGGAGTGACTTCATGGCGGCATGGAACACCGCTGACGTGAAATGGATGCGGCCCATTCTCGAGGCGGAGGTTCATCAATGTGGTGCGGCAAATGCTGATTGACGGCCCTGCGGGACAATGGGCTAGTGCGGACATGGCTGCTCTTAAATATGTGCTAGGGGAAATTGACCAAGTGACACCGCTTTACCCTCCAGTGTCGGAACTGGATCCGGCGGTCGGTTTGGCAGATGATTGCGCGCTGATCGCGCACTACACGGTGAGTTCACTGACGCTGGATGGCTTTGTGGAGCCGACCTGTCAGGTGACGAAGACCGGTGGCGTGTTTGAAGTGGAGATCAGTGCCGCAGGCGAAGTGGTGGACTTGCAAAACTTCGCGCATCGGCACTGCGCGCTGCTGAGCGCGCAAGTCGGGGGCAAGGCGCTGGCGGGCATGAAATCGATGCAGGCACTCGGCGTGTGGAACCCGATGTCCGGCTACCCTGTGAACCAAAGTCCGACCGATGGGCTGTGTAAATGGAACATCTTCCTGCCTCTGGGCATGGGCCTACTCAATCACAAGGCTGTGATGCTGCTGCACTATCCACCGTGGCAGGCGCTGCGTGAGGCCAGCTACTTGAACAATATGACCCTGCAGCGCTGGGTGCGCCTGCTCACTGCCGCAGGTGTTTCGGATGCGGACGCGCAGTGCTACAAGACTATCATGGACGTGAACCCCATCGCCGCGCCTGGCTCGGGGCAGAGCGAGTACAACAACGACTACTTCCCGATCATGACGTCGTCTGCGTTCTTCGATTCAGGTGATGGACACGACTACATCCGCTCCATGCTGGAGCTGCTGCTGAATCCGCCGCATGCCGAGGGCAACGCCTACACGCTGCCGCTGGTGGTCGGTGGCTCGCCACTCTATGACCCGCAGGCACCGGGCTGGCTGCGGGTCGCGTTCAAGGACGTGATGCCGCAAATACACGGCATCCCGCAGGCCAATGTGATGCAAGTCGGCACTTTGCGCATCCGCCCCAATAGCCCGCGTGAGACGCCCTATATGATCGTGAATCACATGATCGCGGCTGGGGTCACCTGGCAATGCACCAATGATGCATCCAAGATCCCTGACATCCGTCAATATGAAGCGCAGGACCTCGTCGCTGCTTCGTTCTTGACCGAATATGCCAAGAACCCAAACATCGATCCGCAAGCCGCCAAGGCTGCTGCTTGCCTGCGCTGGTTTGGCAACGAAGCGGGTACGGGAGTGCCGACGCCGGCGGACGCGCAGGATCGGCTGACCATGTGCGCGCTGGCGCAGATGGATCAGTTCTTCACCGCCACGCCGTTGCCGCATCCGACTTACACGATGGCGGAAGCACTGAAACGCTGCGCGGAGCCATCAGCAGATGGTGATCCGTGCGCGGTGTGCATCAAGCCTCCGCCGCCACACTCGCCACCGCACTAAGTGCTGAGCTCAGGTTGTTGGATGCTTGGTGTATTGATGGCCTTGTGCCACACCATTCGGCAGTCGAATCAACATCCGGAAGGAAGTCATGAATAAGCGGTCTTTTTCACCACACATGATGGCGTGCGTCTTCAGCGGCTGGCCGGTTGGGCGGTGCCTTCGCAGTCGAGGATGAGCACGGCGGTGCTGCTGCTTTCGAGCGGGAGCTTGCGCAGGAGTAGGCGCACGAGGTAGGACTGCCGCCAGTCGGTCTCGCGGTCAAAATAGCGCCCGAGAGGTGTCTCTCGGTCCACACAGGCGACAAGCGGGGATTTGCCATTGGCAGTGATGTGGAGCTCGAAGGTGAGGTATTGCTCACGAGCGGCGACGGGCAGCTCGAAGCCATGGCTGGGCATGATGCGGCCCGAGGCCCACAGGGGCTCTTCGGGCCGGGTGGAAAGCGCGGCGGGGAGGGTCTGCTCATGCGTTTCACGCAGCAGTGGCCAGTCGATGCGGCGTGCGCCGTCACTGTCCTCGATGAGGCGGACGAGGGCACCGTGCTTGCAGGTGCTGGTGGTGAGATTGAATAGGGGCGTCTGCTGTCCAACCGGCAGTTGGTGGGCGACGATCTTCAGCGCGGAGAGGACGAGCAGCTTGGGGCGCTGCGGGTTGGCCTCACCAAGCAGAGACTCGATCTCTGCGGCATAATTTTCACCGTTATAGACACAAGCATGACGTTTCTCAGGCGTATCGGCCGCAAAGAGCTCACCAATGAGGCGGCTGGCGTCCCGGGTGATCGCAGGAAGATCGAGTGGAGGCCCCGTGGCGGCTGCGGACTCGGTGGAGGTGGCGATATCCGCCTTCCGCACCTCAGGTTCCACTGCAGTCTGCACAGCAGTGGGTGATGCGGCTGCCCCAAGCGCCGCCGGTGCAGGGCGGCTCTGATTGGCCTGAAGCTCTGGCTGTGTGGATTCCCACCAAAACCAAGCTCCAGCCGCCAAGATCGCCAGCAGCATGCCGACGATCACCAAACCGCGCCAGGGTGAGCCGCGCAGGTGTGGTGGGAGGTAACCCGCCTCCTGGGCTGACTCCGCGTAGGACTGCTGCGGCTGCATGAGGATCGGGGAGGACGATGGAGGCTGCCGCCAGACCACCGGTGCAGGTGGAGGCTGTATAGGTGTTGTTGGCGGGTAGTAGGCGGGCTCGGGTGCTGGCGTCGGCTGAGGCTGGTGCTGAGGCTGAGGCTGAGGCTGAGGCTGCGGAGCCATCATCATGACAGGCTGCATCATGGACTGGTAGTACATCTGCGGTGCCGGCTCAGAAGGGCGTGAGATGCGCCGTTTCACCTGCGTCACACGCTCCGACTGACCTTGGGTGGAAAAACTTCCCCGCAGGCCCTGATGCGCGCAATGCGGACATGAAACCATGCCTTCCTGACCCTGCTGCTGGCAGAGGAAAGACTGCCCGCAGGCCGGGCAGAGAATGCAGGCGATCATTCCTTGGTTCATGAAGAAGTAAAAATAACGCACACTCAGCCCCACACGCGAGCCGAATGTCATTCCCATGAGACTCAACGCTGGCGTAACGGGATCTAGCACGCTAGTTTCTCCCCCGCTGATGAGTCCCGACACTGACGATCTTAAAAACATCCCCCGCCACATTGCCATGATCATGGATGGCAATGGCCGCTGGGCGAAGCAGCGTGACCTCCCGCGTACCGAGGGGCACCGCATCGGCGCTCAGGTCGTGCGCACCATCACGGAGGCATGTGGCAACCTCGGCGTCGAGTTCCTCACCCTCTACGCCTTCTCCTCGGAGAACTGGAAGCGCCCCAAACATGAGATCGACGCGCTCATGCAGCTCCTCGTGCTTTTCCTGCGCACGGAGTTGCCCATCATGCAGGAGCAAAACATCCGCCTGCAAGCCATCGGCCGCCTGCACGCTCTGCCGCAGTTTTGTCAGGATGAGCTGCACCGCAGCATCGCCGCCACAGCTCAAAATACGGGCCTCACACTCATCCTGGCCCTCAGCTACGGCGGGCGCGAGGAAATCGTTGATGGGGTGAAAAGTCTGATCGAGAGTGTCGAGAGCGGCCACCTCGACAAAGCCATGATCGACACCGAGGTCTTCTCCAAACACCTTTACACCCGCTACTACCCCGACCCCGACCTCATGATCCGCACCTCTGGAGAGATGCGCCTTTCCAATTTCCTACTCTGGCAGCTCAGCTACACTGAATTCGTGATCACCGACAAACTCTGGCCAGATTTTAACGAGGACGACCTCAAAGACGCCATCCGCACCTTCAACCACCGCCAGCGCCGATTCGGCGGTGTTTGACCACCTTTCATTCCAATGCCCCACACATCGGAGACACACATCCTCATCATCGACAACGACCCAGACTTCCTAGACTGGGCCGCTGGGCATCTTAAAGCCCCCGCTGTCACCATCAGCACCACGGAGCGGGCTGATGAAGGCCTCAGCATGTATCAAAAAAAGCGCGCCGACCTTGTCCTGGCAGAGATCCGCCTCGGCACGGGTCCCAGCGGCATTGATTTGCTCAAGCGTCTCCGCCAGACGGACCCAAATGCCATGGTCATCCTCACCAGTGGCACCGCCACCACTTCTCACGTCATCGAGGCCATGCGCCTGGGTGCCTACGATGTGTTGCCCAAGGAACGCCTGCCTTATGAGCTGCGTAGCGTCGTGGAAAGTGCCCTCCGTGGCATCGAGGCACGCCGTATCACCCGCGAGACCGCAGCTGAAGTCCCCACGGAGTCCATTCAGGAAACCATCATCGGCCGCTCCGCCGCCATGCAGGAGGTCTTCAAGCTCATCGGCCGTGTTTCCCGCAGTGACGCACCCGTGATGATCACTGGAGAAAGTGGCTGTGGTAAAGAGCTCGTCGCTGGAGCCATCCACAAATTCAGTCCGCGCGTGCAGAAGGAATTCGTCGCCATCAACATCACCGCCATCCCGGACAATCTCCTCGAGAGCGAGATCTTCGGCCACGAAAAAGGCTCCTTCACCGGTGCCTCCAACCTGCGTGTCGGCCGTTTTGAGCAGTGTGACGGTGGCACGCTCTTCCTCGACGAAATCGGCGACATGCCGCTGGCCGTGCAAAGCAAACTCCTGCGCGTCCTCCAAGAAGGTGAGTACTCACGCGTCGGCGGCAACCAGACGCTCAAGACCGACGTCCGCGTCCTGGCCGCCACCAACAAGAACTTGGAGGAGGAAGTCGCCAAAGGAACCTTCCGCGAAGATCTCTTCTACCGTCTTAACGTTGTCCGCCTTCACATTCCGCCGCTGCGTGAGCGTCGTGAGGACGTGCGCTTGCTGGCCGAGTTCTTCCTCCACCGCCAGTCCGCACGCCGCCGTGGTGGACCGCAGATGCGCTTCACCGACGACGCGCTCGACATCCTCGAAGCCTACGACTGGCCCGGCAACGTGCGCGAGCTGGAAAACACCATCCAGCGCGCCTGCGCCCTGTGCAATTCCGACATCCTGCTCCCATCCGACATTCCCATCGGCAGCAAGGGCACGCGTCATCAAAGCCCCACCAGCACCGTCAACCGCATGCGTGACGCGCTTTCCATGCTCGTCAGCATGGCCGAAAAGACTCCTGAGCTAGAACTCATGCCATGGATCGAGCGTGAGATCTCCCGCATCGCCTGGAGGCACTGCAACGAAGACGACGGCAAAACCACCAAGCTCCTCGGTCTGCCTTCCGCCACCCTGCACTCACACCTCGCCGCTCCAGCGGTGAAGAAGGTGAAAAAGGCCAGTTAAAGCATCCAATCACTCCCAACCACCAACTCGCATGATCAAACTCACCGGAATCGCAGACGAAGCAGGCGCATCATTGGATGTGCAAATCCAGGCCCACCAGGAACTCGGCTGGGACAGCATCGAATCACGCGGCGTCGAGATCGGCGGCGTCAAAGGCAACCTGCATGAGATCTCGGACGCCATCTTCGACCAAGTCGTCGCCCGATTGGCCGAGAAGAACATGAAAATCAGTGGCTTTGGTTCCCTCATCGGCAACTGGGCCAAAAAAATCACCGACGACTTCAGCATCACCGAGGCAGAAATCTCCCGTGCCATCCCGCGCATGCAGCGTCTGGGAGCCAAGCTCATCCGCGTTATGAGCTATGCCGTGTGTAAAGATGAAGGCGGCAAGGATCTTGAAGAGCAGTTCGCGCCGGAGCGCATCAAGCGCATGATCGAGATCAACAAGCGCTTCGCTGACGCCGGCCTCACCGTGTTGCATGAGAACTGCATGAACTGGGGCGGCATGAGCCCCAGCTACGTCGCCCGCATGGCCGAGGCCGTCCCTGGCATGAAGTGGGTCTTTGACACCGGCAATCCCGTCTTCATCGACGACCGCGACCGCCCCGGTCACAAGCAGGACGCTTGGGCCATGTATCAAGCCGTCAAGCCCTTCATGGCTCACGTCCACGTCAAAGACGGCATCTGGGACAAAGCCAAAAACGACGCCGTCTATACCTTCCCAGGCGAAGGCGAAGGCCAGACCGAGCGCATCATGACGGACCTCATCGCCACCGGCTACTCCGGTTACATCAGCATCGAGCCCCATGTCGCCGTCGTCTTCCACGGAGCCGGTGCAGCGGATGAACTCTCCCCCGAGCAGAAAGCCAAGGAGCAATACGACAGCTACATCAAATACGGCCGCATACTGGAAGCCATGCTGAAGCGGTTGGGTGCGAAGCTGGGCTGAATACGCGCGTCATGGCGCGGCCTCAAGAAGCCGCCGCATTCAGAAACAGATCCCAATCACGGATTTTGTGCGTATTCTTGATCAGATGCGTCACGGGCACCTCGCGCGGCACGGTGGGGCGGCGTAGGAGTTTCAAGCCGGCTTCTTCAGGCAGTTTGTTGCCCTTGCGGCTGTTGATCTTGCGGTCAGCGAGCACGCAGTTCTCCCAATTGCTCGCACCACCGCGTGAGACGGGCACGATGTGGTCGATGTTGCCTTCATGCGGACGCAGCTTGCGGCCCGTGTATTGACACATGCCGCCATCGCGCTCCCAAATCGACTTCGCGCAGAATTTTGGCCGGCGCTTTGGCACCTTGTCATAGCGGGCCAATACTAGCACGGAAGGAATGCGCACAGGGCCGTTGACGGTGCCGATGGAGTTGTCTCCTTCACGCACAGGAAGGCTCAGCCATTCATCCCATGTTACCGGCCGCATGTCTCCGCCTCCATGCATATCCAAAGCGGTGGCATTTCCCGCGGCGATCATGCTAAAGGCCTCCATGGGGGTTTTCACGTCGATTGCCTGCCAGTGCCGGTTGAGCACCAGGATATTCGTTTTGTTCAACAGATCATTCATGCACTTGGCTCCAGAGTTACGGAATTACGGCAGGAAGGAACGCATGCACGCATGTGAGTTCCTTGATGTTGGACGCCTACGCTGGCGAGACTTGCCACTTTGCCAAGCGGGAAGATGGGGCGAAAGCGTGACAGCCAGGGTCAGTCTCCACGTTCTGCGTCTTCGCGCAGGCGGGCAGGAATGTCCATCTTCTCATGCAGTACGCTGATGACGCCGAGACGCCTCTTGGCAAGCTCGCGGAAGAAGATGTAGTGTTGGCGGTGTCGGATGAAATAAACACCCTTCAACGCCTCGTCTAAAACAGGCCGCCAGCGATACCGATGATCTCTAGCGCGCTCAATTTCAGCGACTAACTCACGCACATAAGCGTCCGCCTGCTACTCGCTCCACTTCTTCTCAGTATAGGCCCAAATCTCCAGGATTCGTTCCCGCGCGGCACCATAGATTTTAGCGGACATTGGCCTTCTTGCGTTTTTTTGCCTGCGCAATCAGCGCTTCTGAATCGAGAGGGACAAATTCAGACTCATCTGCCGTGGCACCCGCGCTCAACTCCTGGCGCAGCCAGGCCCATCGGCGCTGTTCCTCCAGTTCATAGTCACGCTGCACCAAATCACGAATATACTCACTCGTAGAGCCATAGAGTCCTGATTTTAGAACGCGCTGTTGGATGAAGCTCTGCAACTCTCCCGTAAATCGAACATTGATGCCTGCTGCCATAATGGCCTGACGAGTGTCCCTCGTCCCACAATCTGTCAAACATGTGGGACAGCTACTTCGCGCTCTTCCTGGCCGCCTCGACGTAGTAGGCCATCGCATTGAGGTTCTTGGTGAACTCGCTACCATCGATGCGGTCACTCTTAAGCCAGCGGCCTTCGGCATCGAGTGACTCGGCGGCTTTGCGGGCTTTGTCGGCGGCTCCTTTGGCGCGTTTGGTCCAGTCCTTGGCGTTTTGCGGGCCGGCGAGCTTTTGGATCAATTCCTCACGGCTTTGGGCGAGCTTGGTTTTGAAGTCGTCGAGGTTGTCCTGCTGGTCGTCCTTGAAGGAGTAGTGCGTGGGCATGTTGCTGTCGTCGTAGGTCAGCTCGTAAGTGTCTTTGACTAAAAAGAGCGGCTTGTTGGTCTTCAGTTCGTAAAAGCGTGCGTGCGTGCCATCAGGGAGCTTCGAGCGCTCAAACCACGCCAATGCTGGCTTGATCGGTGCGAGGTATTTTTCGTCGCCCGTGAGCACCCAGAGGCTGTGCAGCGTCTCCATAGCCCCGATGCTCTCATAAGCAGTCACAGAGGGTGGCTCAAACTTACGTGCCCAGGCTGGGTGCATGTCGTGATCATATTGCATGGCCCAGGTGGGCTGTGGCTCCGGCATTTGCGCGAGGATGAAGAAGTCGCCGAGCTTTTTCAGCGCGGTGAGGTAGCGCTCATCTTTCTCGAGTTCGTAAGCGCGCATGAGCACCTTCGCGATCTCGCTGAGATTGCCGTCATTGAGAGTGTAAAATGAGGTGTACTTCACCGCAGGGAAAGTGCGGCTCCAAGTCTCGGGATAACTTGCCTTCATCACTGGTGCCGAGGCATCCGCCGGGCCGCTGAACTGCTGCGGCCATGCTCCGCACGTTTCCTGCGCGGCCAGCAGAGCATCGAAAGCGGTCTTCTTCGTGCTTTGCAGTGCCGCATCCTCTTTGAAGGCCGGTTCGTGCGATATCTCGAGGAGAAAGTGCAACGCCGACTGCGTCTTATTGTCGTCCAGCGTTGTGGAATTGCGGCGCTTGCCGGTTTCCTTGTCACCCGCATCAAACTGACTGCGCAGATGGTACTTCTTCATCTTCTCGGGATCAAAATCAAAATCGCTATCCCAACCACCCGAGGCGAGCTGGCTCTTGATCAGAGCCCCGGCTGCGTCGCGGGCCGCTTTGAGCATGGATTCATCCCCCGTGGCCCGATAGGCCCGCAGCATCGACAGCCCCATCGTCGTCGTGCCCGGAGGCTGGATGGAAATGACCGTCGGCGACTCGCTATGCTCCGTTTCACCAGTTTTGCCGTCTTTGTCATACGACGACGCGTAGCCGCCCTCACGCGCGAGATGCGTGTGGGCATAGCTCACGGCTTTTTTCATGGCAGCAGTGACCGCCACAGGATCAGGCATATCCGCAGCAAAAGAGGACGAAACAAGGAGGAGGGCGATGAATGGGCGCATGACTGCTGAGAACGCTAAATCAACCCCACTCCTTCAGTCTTTCTGGGAATGGGCAATCCGCGCAGGCATTGTCGTCTTCGAGGCAGAAGTCCTCGTAAATCTGGAGGAGGCCTTGGTGATGATGGAGCTTGGTTTGGAAGTCGGCGGCGCGTGGATTTCCATCGCCAAATAAGCGCTGGGTGGCGCGGCGGACTTTTTGGTTGTCGAGCAGCGCGGGGAGTTCGAGGTACTCGGCCCACAGGCGCGTGCGCTCCGGCACGAGCAGTGGGTAGGCGACATTGGCGAGCATTTCATGCACGCGGGTTTCGCCGATGAGGGCCAGCGGCTTCGCGGCAGGGTCCGAGGTGAGCGTGTAGTGCGTGGACCAAAAATCGTGCGTGAGTGCGGCGAGGGATTCACGCCATGCAGGCTGCACCCAGCGCGTGGCGTCCGCCAGTGGCTCACAGATGCGTTTCCATTGCGTAAGCATCGCCGCGAGAGCACCGAGGCGTCGCTGGGGGTGATTCCCGGGACGCGTGGCGGCCAATTTCCAGTGCGGGAGTTGTGCGGGCTCCAGCCAGCGTTGGCAGTTGTCGCGCTGCTTCCACCACTCGCTCCAGAGTTGGCGCAGGTAGCTGCGGGTTTCTGGCGTGGTGTCCTCACTTCGTATTTTTTCAAGAAAGCCCGATACGCCAAAGAGCATGGCCTCGCGCGTTGCCGCGTCTTGCTTGAGCAGCTTCTTCAGAGGCATGCGCTGACTTAGGATGGTGAATGGCTGCTGGTTGTTTCGGTAGCCCAGTGTTTGTGCCAAGGCCTGGAAAATGGCCTGCTCGCGACCCTGCGCAGTCACTAGGCGGTGAATGCGCTGACTTTTAATCTCCAGCCGAAATTGTGCCGCAGATTCGATAATGGACTGCACGCGTGACAGCTCCATTTCTCGCAATGGCGTCGCGCAGCGGCCTAGACGCGCCGCTGCGAGGCCGCGCTGGGGTTTGGCATCACTCGCCAGCATCTGCGGTGTGAGTAGCACCTGCGGCACCTCACGGTGCTGACTGGTGCGCGTGAAGAAACGCTGCGTCGGTGCGCGCAAAATAAGGTGCAGTGAGACGCCGTCGTAGTCCGCGTTCGCCCCATGCGCGTGGTGTTCCCAATCGCGCGCATCGGTGTCTAGCTCGATGTCTCCACGCATCGGCTGCCCATTCACGGTCATCGCACAGCCCGTGAAATCTGGCCCAGGCCCGGAGTTCCACGTGCCAAAATCAGTAATGGAAATCTTCTGCCCGTCCACGCTCTCAAAAGCAGCGCCAAAGGCACCCGCGAACCACAGGCTCTGCCAATCCAGCTCCGAATACGACTCCTCCAGCCCAAGCAGCGTCTTTTCCGCCACGCCGCCGAACACGCCATCACGAAAGCGCGCGTAGCGATCAGCAAGCGGGAGTGCGGGAGGTGTCATGAGCACGATGACAGCATTTTAGAAGCATGTTTGCAAGCACGGCGGAAAGAGAATAAATGTCATCATGAAGCCAAGCAATCCATTCCCCGGCATGAATCCGTTCCTGGAGGGATTTTGGTCGGATGTGCATACAGCGCTGATCGTATATATCTCCGAAGCGATCGCGGAATGCCTACCAGAGGGTCTCAAGTCTCGATGCGCCGAGTTTTGCATCACCGATGTAGAAACAGAGCGCTGGATTGAGATTTCAGACTGCAATGGGCGGCTCGTTACGGTGATTGAGGTTCTCAGTCCCGTGAACAAGGACAGTGGTCGAGACAAATACATCGCCAAGCGGCAGAGCTACCTCGCCGGTGGTGTGAATGTGGTTGAGATCGATTTGCTGCGCGCAGGCTATCACGTTGTCGGCGTTCCCAAGGATGTGCTGCGTGACCAAAATGTGTCCTACATCACCTGCGTCACACGGGCGGCGAATCCAGCGCGGAAGGAATATTACCAGACGCCGCTGAACTCCGCATTGCCCAATATCCGCATCCCGCTCCGTCAGCAGGATCAGGATGCCGTTTTACCTCTCCAATTGCTCGTTGATCGCTGCTACCGCATGGGTGGCTATTGGAATGAAGACCACCAGCACCTCCTTGGACCAGCCTTGAGTGTCGAAGATACGGCGTGGGTGGCCGAGAAGGTGAAAGCGGCGGGTTTCGTGGTGTGAGTTGTGCGCATCACTTCGCAGAGAATACAAAGGTGCGATCATCAGCGCTGATCTTCAGATCGAGCAATCCGGCGACGTAGCGCAGCAGTTCCGAGACAGTCATCTGTCTGACTTCGAGGCTACAGGCTGGTTTTTGGCTGACTTCTGGAGCTATGAGGATGTTGATGCCTTTCTTCGCGGGATCGACCAAGGCGGATTTGATGCGGACATACTCCACGACTTCTGCCAGCGTAGCATTTTCGAACTGGGCAATAGGCAGGATGATTTGGTCCGCGTGAGCCTTTGCGGCGGCTTTGCCGCGAAGTTCGATTTTGCCGAGATCATCGTCCTTCGGACTCAAAACGGCCGCTTCGGCCTGGTATCGAAGCTTCAGGCCTGCAATCTCAGCGACGTAGCGCAGGGCATCGCCTTGTGACACATTCTTCAAATCGAGTGATATTAGAGGGCTTGGCTTTGTCTGGTTGGTTTTTAGAAGGACATTCACAGACCGTTGAACATTGCCCTCCAAATCCAGGCACCCGCTGCTGATTCGGAGGTATTCTAATGCTTCCTCGACCGTTGCATTCTGGAACTGGACCGTCGGGCGGATGATTTTTTGAAGTCGCAATTCGAGTTCCAAGGTGGCTTTCTGCATTGGCACCGGATTGAGCATCTGGTACTTGTTCGGGTAAAATACGACCGCGTGTGGCTCTTCGACAAACTTCATGTCAAACTGCTCCGCAGTGCCAAGAATCACTTCAGAGAGCGGAACATTTCTCAGAGAGAGTCCCAGGCTATTTCCCTTCTTCTCTGTGGCCTTGCCAATGATCACGAAATTGATCCCCCTGCTGGTTGGGTCGGTCTGGGTATCCAGCTCACGGCTTTTTAGGCGCAGGTATTCGATGGATTCATCAAAAGAAGCTTCGGCGATGACAACGTCGGGTAGAATGATCTGGTTCAACTTCGCCTTGAGCGCTGCAATTTGACTCTGCGCCGTCTTGGGGGCCTCCGCACAGCACTTGAATGCCGCATGTGTGGCCAAAAGACAGAAGGTTAGGATGATTTTCTTCATGGCGACATTCTATCCCAATCGAAACGCCCAAGGGAAGCCCAATTCCGGCCCGTTTCGTGCTGCCAATCGGGTTGACACCCCCCTCGCGGCGCGTTAAGCCTGCCGCCCTCAAAAATCCAAACTACCTCAAAAAATATGGTCAAAATCGGCATCAATGGTTTCGGGCGCATCGGTCGCCTTGTGTTTCGTGCAATCTGTGACCAGGGACTCCTGGGCAAAGAGATCGACGTCGTCGCTGTGAATGACCTCGTGTCCGCAGACAACCTCGCTTACCTCGTCAAATACGACTCCACGCAGGGCAAAGCCCGCGAAAACGTTTCCTCCAAGAAAAGCAGCCCTGAGTTGGCTGAAGATGACGTGCTGGTCGTCGATGGTCATGAGATCAAGTGCCTCGCCGTGCGTGCAGGTCCTTCCGCGCTTCCTTGGAAGGAACTCGGCGTGGACATCGTGATCGAGTCCACCGGTCTTTTCACCGAGCGCAGCAAGGCCCAAGGCCACATCGACGCTGGCGCGAAGAAGGTCATCATTTCTGCTCCTGGTAAGGAAGAGGACATCACCATCGTCATGGGCGTGAACCATGAGAAGTATGATGCCGCTAATCATCACGTCATTTCCAACGCAAGCTGCACCACGAACTGTCTCGCTCCAGTGGTGCATGTGCTGCTGAAGGAAGGATTTGGCGTCGCTGAAGGTCTCATGACCACCATCCACAGCTACACCGCCACGCAGAAGACCGTGGACGGCCCAAGCGCCAAGGATTGGAAAGGTGGCCGCAGCGCTGCCATCAACATCATCCCAAGCGGAACTGGCGCAGCCAAGGCTGTCGGTCTGGCCATCCCAGAAGTGAAAGGCAAGCTCACCGGCATGTCCTTCCGCGTGCCGACGCCGACGGTTTCCGTTGTCGATCTTACCGTGAAGACGGAAAAGGAAACCAGCTACAAGGAAATCAGCGCCGCGATGAAGAAGGCCAGCGAGACCTACATGAAAGGCATCCTCAACTGGACCGCCGACGAAGTGGTCAGCACCGACTTCATCCATGACCAACACAGCTCCATCTTTGACCACGGCTCAGGCCTCGAACTGAACAGCAAGTTCTTCAAGCTCGTGAGCTGGTACGACAATGAGTGGGGTTACTCCAACCGAGTCGTCGATCTCGTCAAATACATCGTGAGCAA
>JANOBP010000428.1:0-6063 GCA_031411715.1 Verrucomicrobiaceae bacterium
GGCTGGCGATTAAGAGTCGGCCTTCGCGTGTCAATTCACGAAACAACCGCGACAAACTCTCCTGCGCGGGTTTATCGAGGCCAGTAAAGGGTTCATCCAGCAGCAACACATGCGCTTCCTGTGCCAGAGCGCGCGCGATGAAGGTGCGCTGCTGCTGGCCGCCGCTCAGAGCGTTGATTTGGCGGTCTTGGAGGTCGAGCAGGTTCATCGCGGTCAGTGCACGCTCAACGATCTCGGCGTCGTGCTTGGAAAACTGCCGCCACCAACCCAAATTCGGGTAGCGCCCCATTTCGACGAGGCCGCGCACGGTGATGGGAAAATTCCAGTCGATATCGCCACGTTGCGGCAAATAGGCGATCTCATAACTGCTCCGCGTCAGGGGTTTACCACGCCACACGATGCTACCGCTATCCACGGAGATCAGTCCAGCCAGAGCTTTGAGCAGCGTGCTCTTACCCGCACCATTTGGGCCAATCAGGGCGATGCTTCGCCCACACTCCGTGCCGAATTGAATACCATCCAGTGCCAAGACCTCACGGTAACTCACGCGCAGACTGCTGATCTCCAACCGGTGATGATGTGAACTGGCATCTCCACCGCCGCCCCAGCAGACGTGGCCTTCCGCATGTGTGTGACCGCAGGCGCTATGATCGTGGGCGGTTACCATTGGAATAAAACGACTTCACTTAAACTGCCACTGGAGGACCACACGGTCTTCTCATGCATATCTTTGCCATCGGGTGAGATCTCAATGCTCATCGCCTGATTGGGCGCTCCATACGTCCAAGTAGCCGCCACGATCATTTCGGCCACGGTGGGCAGCTTGGCATCAAATTCGACCTCTTGCTCTCCCCAGACGGCTTTTTCGACCAATTCACGACCTTCCAGCTTCATGCTCAAGGTTTCGGGTTTGTGCACAAAACGTACCCGAACATGCGCTGGCACCGTTTTCTCCACCACGGCCTCTTTTTGAGCCATCGGGGCCGAAATGGCCGCTTTCCCAGTCAAACGCAGCAGCGGGATCGCCACGCCAACCAAGGCGAGCACGACCAGAAAAAGCTGAATGGGAGGAGAGCCACGCATAATTCACACGACATCATTTCTTAACTTCGAGAGCCTTCACGATCGCGCGCACATTATGCGCGAGCATCGTTTCAAAGGTGTGCGCATGCTTCGCCGTGCCATCTGCCACCAGTGGCTCACCCATGGTCACCCCCGTGCTGCGCACGATCTCTTCAAGCACCTTCGGATTGGCCTGATCCTCAGGGAATGCAGCGCGGATCTTGTTTTCGCGGATCGTGGTAGTCGCCTCCGTCACATGTTTGACGGACGACTCATCGCTGCGCGACATGCCCAGGATCGAGATCGCCTCAAAGCCATACTCTTTGCAGAAATAGCCGAAAGCATCATGCGCCGAGACCAACTTGCGGTCCGCACGTGGAATCTTGCCAATCTCCATCTGTGCCCACTTCTTAAGTTCATCGAATCGCTTACTCGCAGCCTTAGCACCGGCTTCATAGGACTGCGCATTGGCTGGATCAGCGGCGCTCAATTCATCCGACATGATGCGGGCCGCGCGCTTCATATTCTCCGCGCTATGCCACCAGTGCGGATCAAAATCACCGTGATGGTGGGCGTGCTCACCCTCGCCATGATCATGATCACAGACAAACGGGATCGAAGGCACCTTCTCACCCACCTCCACGACCTTCACACCTGCGCCCAAACTGTCACGCAGCTTGGCGAGATAATTCTCCAATCCTTTACCCGAGGCTAGGACCAACTTGGCGCCACGCATGTTCGCTAAATCCTTTGTCGCTGGCTCGAAGTGATGAATGTCGCCACCGGGCTTCAGCACCTCAATCACCTCCACATTCTTACCGCCAACCTGCCGCGCCAAGTCCGCCACAATGGGATGCAGCGACGCTACTTTCATCTGGGCAAGCGCCGGAGTGGCCAGCAGGAGCAGGGTTAGGATCGTTCTCATGCAAGTAACATGCATCTCTGAACCGAGATGACAAGCCACACGCTAAACCAAATGCACTTGAGGGAATGGCACCACAAATTTGCCACCACGTGCCAGGAACTCACTCTCACGCGTCTTGAACTCCGCTAGGAAGTGCCAGGGAAGCAAGAGATAGTAATCAGGCTTGGCCGCGCGGGATTCCTCCTCTGAGATAATTTTCACGCGGCTTCCGATGGTGTAGCTGCCCCATTTGCGTGGATTGCGGTCAGCGATGGCTGGCAAAAGGTCTCCCGTGATGCCGCAGAACTGAAGTGTCGTGTTTCCTTTGGTGGAGGCACCGTAGCCATGCACCAACTTGCCGTCCGCTTTTGCTTTCTTCAGGAATGCCTGCAATTCAGTGCGGATGCGCTCAATGTTGGCGCGGAAAACCGCGTATGGCACGTCCGTATCGAGCGCCAGTTCGAACTCGCTGATACGGAGCTCCTGCACACGTGTGGCCGCCTCGCGGGAGGGCTTCACCTTGCCCGTATGCGCCACGCAGAGCCTGAAGCTGCCGCCATTCACGTCATTGAGGTGCACATCCACCACTTCCAGCCCGCATTCTCCAAACAAACGTTCCAACACAGCCAGCGAGTAATATTCCAAGTGCTCATGGCAGATCGTGTCAAAGCTGTTCATCTCCAGCATCCCTGGAAGGTAGCTCTGCTCGAGGATCCAGATGCCATCGTCTGCCAGCACGCTGGCGATATCACTGACAAAAGCACGCGGGTCTTCCAGATCATAAAACATCGAGATGCTCGTCACGACGCGTGCCTTCTCTGTCGGATACACGCGTTTGAAGGCATCAGCCGAGAAGAAATCATTCACCACTTCAAAGCCACGCTCACGAGCCTTCAAGGCCACGTCGGAAGGATCGATGCCGATGTGTCGCAGGCCTTGCGCGCGATAACTCGCCAGCAGCGTCCCGTCATTGCAGCCGATATCGAGCACAATGTCATGCTCCTTGAGTGTCACCGTATTCTCCGCCAGCAACGAGATGCCAGCCAGATTGTCTCGCATGGACTGATTGATGCCGGATTCGTAGTAATAGCGGTGATACAGGACCTTCGGCGGAACGGAATGCCGCATCTGCACCAACCCACAGGCATTCTCATCCAGTGCAGGATCACAGCGCACCAGGTCCAGCGGAATCTGTCTCTTGATCGTCCCAGCTCCGTCCTCACTCACGATCAAGCCACCAATGTATTGATCACCCAACCGAACCACCTCCGAAAAACTACGGCAGCCGCAGATGCGGCAAGTGGTGCGTGTGGTGAGAAGCGGACGAAAAGCAGGTAAACCCATCTGCTGAGATGGCATGTCGCCGCTTGCTTGTCCAGTTCGGAGTCCCGGCTTCAGCCGGAAAAGCACTACCGTGGCAAGACACGGACTTCGCGCTCGTTCACCCGCATGACACGAAACCTCATTCTCATCATGCGCCTCTTCATCATCCTCGCCACCATCGCCACAACAGCTCTCGCGCAGGAATTGCTGCCAAAGCCACTTGTTCTCCGTCAGGACGGCAAGCAGTCGGACTTCCCTGCCCTGTGCACCGATGGCGACGGCACGCCCTGGGTTGCCTATGTGCAATGGGATGGCAAAGAGGACACCTTGCATGTCGCCAAGGTCGCCGACGGGGGTTTGAAGGATGTCCTGACGGTAAACGGAGCGGGAATCATCCATCAGCCCTCCATCGTGCGAGATGGGGCGGGAATGCTTCATCTTTTCTGGTCGCAGGTGAATGAGAAAAACCTCATGGACCTCAAGCACACGGCGATTCCTTATGAAAACACTCCCAAGACGATCGAGGGGGAAACCATTGCCAGTTCGCCAAAGGGTGGCAACGTTTTTGCCAAAGCGGCTACCGGTCCCGCAGGCAATGTCTGGGTCGTCTGGCAGGGCATGCATGGCCAGCTGGGAGATGTCTTTTGTCGTGTCTTCAACGCGAAAAAATCGACATGGTCCGATGACATCCGAGTCACCAAAGACGCAGGCGGCGACTGGGAACCCTGTGTGGCTTTTGCGGGTGAAAATGGGGGCGCGTGGGTGCTCTACGTCTCGTCACGCGGCTATGAATTCAACATCTACGCCACGCACATTGATCAAGACCACACGGTCGGCGAAACGAAGACTCTCATTGCCACGGATCGCTACGAAGGCCGTGTGAGTGCCGTTGGCGCAAAGGATGGAAAGGGTATCTGGCTGGCGTGCGAACGCGGGAATCAGCAGTGGGGCCTGGACATGCGTGCGCACGGCCATCCACAAGGACTCAATGGCCGGAAGGACACTGTGATTGCCTACTTTGACATCACCAGCGGCATGACAGAGGAAATCGCCTCACCTGACGCCCTCTTCGCCGATCTTCCCGGCCCTCAGCCCGGAAAACCAGCCGCCCCACGCGGCAACAACGCCAAAGCGAAGGCCAAGGCCGAAGCCAAGGCGGCCGAGCCCAAGAAGAAAGGCAACCAGCCTGCGCCAAACGTCGTCGCTGCCGTCAATCTGCCGCATCTCATGCTCGACGCCGCTGGTCGGCCATGGCTCACCGTGCGCTACTTCAAAGCCTACTGCTGGCGCATCGCGCTGACACGCTACGACACGGCGACAAAGCAATGGACCAAG
The DNA here is from genome assembly GCA_031411715.1 of Verrucomicrobiaceae bacterium. Classification (GTDB taxonomy): domain Bacteria; phylum Verrucomicrobiota; class Verrucomicrobiia; order Verrucomicrobiales; family Verrucomicrobiaceae; genus Prosthecobacter. The sequence goes on from JANOBP010000428.1 coordinate 4,625, forward strand.
CCCTATGCCATTCCGGGCAGCGTGTATTCACAGGATCGTCAAACAACGCACGCACTCGCAGCAGACGGCAGCCTGTGGATCGCCTGGCCCAGCGATCTGCGCAGTTCGAAGCTCCAACTCACTGCCGGCATTCATCTGGCTAAAGTCGCCACCAATTTGGAGCTGCCGCTCGTCGCTGCGCCCGTAGCCAAGCCGCGCGAACCGTTTCCCGAATACATCAATCCGGTCACACCCGAACGTGCTCGTGATGACCGCCACACCTGGACGCATGATGGCGTCACATACAAACTCTACTGGGGCGACTACCACCGCCACACAGACGTCTCCAACTGCATCACCGCCAACGACGGCTGCGTGCAGGAACAGTTCCGATATGCCATCGACATGGGAAAACTAGACACCCTCGGCACCAGCGACCACACCGACATCGCCAAGATCTACACACCTTACGAATGGTGGCTCAATCAGAAGTTGGTCGATGTCTTCTATGCACCCGGCTTCTTCATGAGCATGTACGCTTATGAGCGCGAGCAGAAGTGGCCCTACGGTCATCGCAACATGGTCTTCGCCCAACGCGGCGGCCCCATCGTTTACATCCAGCGGAAAAACTACCTCGACTCGCCTTGGCAGAAGATTTTCCCCATCAAAACCGAAGGCGCGCCCGAACTGCATCCCACCGAACTCTGGGACGTGCTCACCCGCTATGGCAAGCCCGTCACCGCCATCTCCCACACCGGCGCCACAGGCATGGGCACCGATTGGGATCAGATCCCGCCAGTCGATCACCGAGTCGAAAACATCATTGAGATCTATCAAGGCGCGCGCGTCAGCTACGAAGGTCTCAACGCCCCACAGCCAACCGTCGGCCTGCGCAAAGGCGAGGACTACAACCACTCGTCCACAGTCATCGGCAAACCCGTCGTCGGCGAGCCGATCCGCAGTTTCACGGAGAAGAACAACGGCGTGTATCAACATGCGCTTGAGCTCGGCCACAAACTCGGCGTCTGGGCCAACAGCGACCACATTTCCACCCACACCAGCTACGGCGGCGTCTATGTCAAAGACTTCACCCGCGAAGGCATCATCGAAGGCCTCAACGCACGTCGCACCATCGCAGCCACCGACAAGATTTTCGTCGAGTTTACCTGCAACGACAAACTCCTCGGCACCGAGATTGCCGTCACTGGCAAACCCGTGCTTAAGCTGAAAATCGACGGCACCGCCGACCTCAAACGCGTCACGCTCGTCCGCAACGAACAAAACCACCAACAGTGGGAGCCCAAGTCGAAGACCTTTGAGCAAACCTTCACCGACGATTCGCCTATCGCCGGCGAAAACCGCTACTACCTGCGCGTCGAGCAGACCGACGGCAACATGGCATGGTCTTCGCCAGTTTGGGTTCGTTCGAAGTAGCTCGGAGTCCCGCCTTTAGGCGGAAA
>JANOBP010000429.1:0-4994 GCA_031411715.1 Verrucomicrobiaceae bacterium
CGAACGACTTCGCCGAGTCATTCACCACCGGCCCGGTGGCAATGAAGTCGAGATCGCGCATGTTGCGCTTGCGATGGATGCCAAAGTAGGTGTCGCCGAGGTTGCGGCCGCCGCCGATGACGACGGAATTGTCCGCCACCATGAGCTTGTTGTGCATGCGGCTTTGAATGCGGTCGATTTCTCCGATCACCGGGATCGGATTGCCGGCAAAGAGGCCCTTCAGATCCGACATGGGATTAAACAAGCCCACCTGGATATTGGGATGCGCGGCCAACGCCGCGGTGCGGACTTCTTTCTGCGCGTCGCTGGTGATGTCCAGCAGCAGACGGACGCGCACGCCGCGATCCGCCGCAGCCAGCAGGCGGTCGGCGAAAACCGTGCCGACGACGTCATCCTTCCAGATGAAATACTGCACATCCAAGGTCCGCTGGGCCGCCTCGACCATCGCCAAACGCGCGAGGTAAGATTCCTCGCTGTCAGGCAGCACTTCAAAGCCGGAGGTGCCACTGCGGCGCACGGTGCGCTGACGGCAGGCCTGCGAAATGGTCTCCTGACTCACGAATCCGATGGTGGGCAAGGGGGCCGCATCCGGTCTTGAAGTGCCGCATGAAGACAGCTCCAAAATAATCAGCCCGCAAATCAGAAAACGAGGTACGAGATTCATCTGCGCATGATTCCCGCGCGGAACAAACTTGCAAGTCTGCCAAAAAAGAACTTGGGAGTCCGTTCTACCTCCATGCTCCTGACCGATCTCGCCTGGCCTGACGTTGCCGCCCTCGATAAAAACACTCCTGTCATCTTTCCCGTCGCTGCACTGGAGCAGCATGGACGGCATATGCCGGTTTTTACCGACAGCATGCTGACGAACGAACTCATCCGCCGCACCGAGGCAGCGATGGGTGAGCGTGTGTTGATCGCGCCACTGATGTGGCTGGGCAATTCACACCACCACATGGATTTCCCCGGTACTTTGTCAGCGGAACCGCGTGTGTATCTCGATCTGCTCAATGGCCTGATGGAAAACTTCATTGCCCACGGGTTCAAGCGCCTCGTCTTCATCAATGGCCACGGCGGCAACGACGTGCCCGGCAAGCAGGCCGTCTTTGAGACGCGGCAGAAATACCGCGACCGCAAAGACCTGCTGCTGCTCTTCGCCACCTACTGGAACCTGGGCGCTGAGCCGTGGGAGCGTGATCCGAGCATCAAACAGCGCGTCATGGGCCACGCCTGCGAATGGGAGACCAGCATGGTGCTGCACCTGCGCCCCGAACTCGTCGGCGATCTCACAAAGACCAATGATGTTCCTTTCGGTAACGCCTTTGAGCCTGCGAGTCGCGGCTGGATCATGACCGACCGTAGCGAACCCGGCCACGTCGGCGATCCGCGTTCTGCAACGGCGGAGAAGGGTGAGGTACTGTTCTCCTGCTTCACAGAAGAAGTCGTGAAGATGCTGGAGCGAGTGATCGCGTGGGATGGGAAGAGTTGGGAGGGGTGAGGCTGGCGTTCAGCGCTTCTTCCCAAACAGCCGCCCAAACAAATCACCCAGATCAATTGTCTTCACCCCCGGCTGGCGTGGGTCAGTGCCAGGCACCACCGCGGGCTGCTGCACAGCGGGCACCGGCGGCAGGGCGATTTGGCGATCTTGGCCAGAAAACCGACCACCGTAGCGGCTATCCATTTCGATGCGCTTGAGGCGTGGGTTGCGCAGACCGTTTACGCCCAAGGCCTCGATGTGGCGGTCGATGTCTTGGAAATACTCACTCAAACTGCGGCCATACCCAGCTTGATAGGCCACCGTTTGAGAATTCTCCGCCGAGTATTCCACCATATGGAAGCTGCGGTAAAGATGCGCGAGGTCCACCTGCTCCGCTCGGTTGCGACCGAGGATATCATTCGCCAGATGATCCACATCCTCCTGCAGATCCGCCAGTACGCCCAGCAACTCAAACTCGGGACTTCCCGCCATGAGCCTGCGCTGCTTGCAGTGCCCCGCGAAAGACTGCTGTAGCACGCGCGTGGTGTTTTGCAGGCACTGTAGGTCCTGCACAATCATCTGTTGGCGATTATGCTCCTGCTGCTGCGCGGACGGTTGTGCCTGCGACGCCTGCTGGGCGCGCGCGGCGTATTCTGCATCGCTATAAATCGGTCGGCGGCTTTGCGCAGTCAGCGTGAGCGGCAGTCCGCAAGCGATCAGGATGATGAGTCGTGTGTTCATAAGACCGTGAGCCTAATAAATGCCGAGAAACGGCGCAATATACATTTTGGGGGCTGTAACACCTTCAGTTTGCTGCCAACGCCGTCTGCGTCTGTTCACCGAGGCCTTCGACGCCGAGTTCGACGACGTCACCGGGTTTGAGGAAGACGGGGTCGGGCTTGAAGCCGAGGCCAACACCGGGAGGTGTGCCGGTGGTGATGATGTCGCCGGGCAGCAGGCTCATGAACTGGCTCAGGTAACTCACCAGTGTCTTCACGCCGAAGATCATCTGCGCCGTGCTGCTGTTTTGAATCATCTTGCCGTTCAGTTTGAGCCACAGCTTCAAATTCTGTGGATCAGGGATCTCGTCGCTCGTGGCAAGGAAGGGGCCGATGGGCGCGAAGGTGTCGCAGCTTTTGCCTTTGACCCATTGGCCGCCGCGCTCGAGTTGCCATTCGCGCTCGCTGTAGTCGTTGTGGACGCAGTAGCCGGCCACATGGCTCAGTGCGTTCTCCTCGGAGACGTAGCTGGCCTTTTTGCCAATCACAAAAGCGAGCTCGACCTCCCAGTCGGTCTTCTTTGAGTTGCGGGGGATCACAACGTTGTCATTTGGTCCGGTGATGGCCGAGGTGGCTTTGAAAAACACGATGGGCTCCGCTGGAATCGGCATGCCGCTTTCTTTGGCGTGATCACTGTAGTTCAAGCCGATGCAGATGATCTTGCTCGGGCGTGCAATACATGGCCCGAGACGCACGGAGGCATCCACACTCGGCGCAGAAGCCGCGTTGGTCTTCGCCCAAGCTGCGAGGCGCTCCAAGCCATCGCCACCGAAGAATTTTTCATCGTAGTCGCTACCAAACGCGCTCGCGTCGATGCGGCGGCCGTCATCAAGCTGCAGGCCGGGTTTTTCTTCACCAGATTTTCCAAAGCGGATCAGTTTCATAGTCGTGTTGTGGTTGTTTTTATTTATCGCCTTCGTGATTCGTGTAGCGGCCGATGAGCGGATACTGCTCCAACTCGGCTACGGTGCCGGTGACAGGGAAACTCTCGCGGCCCACCCAGTAAACAGCGGCAGCCGCAATATCCTCGGGCATCAACAGACGGCCCATTGGCACCGCATATGCCGGAAGGCGATCCGGCCAGCCTTCGCCAAGTCCGTCACCGAGTTTTACCTGGTATTCATTCTCCGTAAGCGTCCAACCGACGTTGAGTTGATTCACGCGCACGCGATCCGTGCCGAGCGCGTCGGCTAAATTGCGCGTCATGGTCATCAGCGCGCCTTTGGACATCGAATACGCCAGTAAATTGGCCTGGCCACAGTGAGCGAGCACGGAGCCGATGTTCAGCACCACGCCACGATTTTTCTTCAGTTCCGGTAGCAGTGCGCGGATGAGCAGCATCGGAGCGCGGGCATTTACGGCAATGATGCGGTCAAACATGGCCGCGTCGGTTTCACCAATCCTCGCACGGTTCGTCAGCGCTGCGTTGTTCACCAAAGCATCAACCTTGCCAAAGGCCGCAATCGCATCCGCAGCCAGTTTGGCCGGGTATTCAGCATCCGCGAGGTTCCCCTGGCAAAACGCTGCCTTGTCCGTGCCGAGTTCGTTTCTCAAGGCCTCACCTCGGGCCGCATCACGGCCGTGCAAGATCACTTTGGCACCTTCGGCGACAAAACGTCGCGCCATGAATTCGCCGATGCCGGTGGTGCTGCCGGTGATGAGGATGACTTGGTCTTGGAGTCGCATGATGAGTTTCTATGGCGAGCAGGTGCTGGTGCTCAAGGCTTGAGCTTGCAGATTTTGCGAAGGAGACGGAATTGCCGTGGCAGCACCATGGTTGGCCAAGAGGCTCAGAGTTAACCAGTGTGATTGATTCAGCTCAAAATCTCCGTCGGGCACTCGGGCAATGATGACAGGAACGCGCGGCCATACGGCTTGGTGAGGATGCGGTTGTCGAGGATGGCGCAGATGCCTTTGTCGGTGGCGGTGCGGATCAGGCGGCCGACGCCCTGGCGGAGTTTGAGGATAGCCTCCGGGACGCTGTATTCAGTGAATGGGTTGAGGCCCTGCTCCTCGAGGTGCTCAATGCGGGAGGCGGTGAGCGGATGATCGGGCACGGCGAAGGGGAGGCGCGTGATGATGACATTGCTTAGCGATTCGCCAGGGACATCGACGCCGGTCCAGAAGCTGTCGGTGCCGCAGAGGACGCTGTGGGTGTCGTTCTTGAATTCGGCGAGCATTTGATGCCGCGGCATGCCGCGGCCTTGTACGAGCAAGCGCCAGCCGCGTTCTTTGCAATGCGCTTCGAGTTTGTCGGCCAGGGAGGTCATCTGACTGTAGCTGGTGAATAAGATGAAGGCGCGACCGACACTGAGGTCGATGAAATGAGTGATCCAATACTCCAATTTGGCGAGGTAGCCCGGCTCTGAAGGCTGGGGCATGGTCTTGAGCAAGTAGAGCCGCATTTGCCTCTTAAAGTCGAAGGGACTCTCGATCAAGGCAGCGCGCGCTTCCTCGGCACCGACACGGTTGCGGAAGTAGCGGAGCTGAGGGTCGTCTCCGATGCCTAAAGTGGCGCTGGTGAAGACGCAGGCCTTGTTGCTGGCAAAAAAGATCTGCCGTAGTCGCGGCGCGACATCGACTGGCGCGGTGTGAAATGAAACGATGCGGTTGTCCATGCCGCTGCGCTCGACCCAGTGGACATGGTCTTCGTTTTCTTGGTCGAGAAAGGCTTTGAGGCCGACGCGGATGGCGGTGAGGCGTTTGGCAAGGTCGAGGAGCTCGAGCTTGGTTCCTTCTTT
>JANOBP010000430.1:0-13217 GCA_031411715.1 Verrucomicrobiaceae bacterium
CCGTCGAATCCACCGCCAGCACCATCGACGAAATCGTCGCCGAAGTCGCCGCCGCCCGCCAGACCGAACGCGGCACCCGCGCCGACGACAAACGCAGCGAAACCGCCATGGAGGACCGCAAGAAGGAAGGATATTTCTAAAGTAGTCCCGGACTTTAGTCCGTCTGTTTTCACTTCCCCTCGCACTTTCAATCACCAGCACGGACTAAAGTCCGAAACTACTTTCCTCAGATCATGGACCTTCTCGTCAATCCCACCGAATCCTCTCTTCTTCGCTTCACCACCGCCGGTTCTGTCGATGATGGCAAAAGCACGCTCATTGGCCGCTTGCTCTACGACTCCAAATCCATCTTCGAAGACCAACTTCTCGCCGTCGAAGAATCGTCCAAGCGTCGTGGCGATGCGCATGTGAATCTCGCGTTGCTTACCGACGGCCTTCGCGCTGAGCGCGAGCAAGGCATCACGATTGACGTGGCTTATCGCTATTTCGCCACGCCGAAGCGCAAGTTCATCATCGCCGACACGCCAGGGCACATCCAATACACGCGCAACATGGTCACTGGCGCGTCCACAGCCGACTTGGCGATCATTCTCATCGACGCACGCCTCGGCGTGATCGAGCAGACGATGCGCCACACCTATCTCGCATCGTTGCTGCGCATCGGACACATCGTTCTGGCCGTGAACAAGATGGACCTCGTCAATTTCGACCAAGCCGTCTATGACAAGATCGTGGGCGACTTCCAAGCCTTCGCCAAAGGCCTCGACAATCTCCCGCAGGTCACGCCGATCCCCATGAGCGCGCTCAATGGCGACAACGTGGTCGATAAATCCGCCAGCACGCCGTGGTACACCGGCCCATCGCTCCTCCAGCATCTAGAGACTGTTCAGGTGCATGCCGAAACCGCCGCCGATGAAGCACGCTTCGCGGTGCAGTGGGTCATTCGCCCCATTTCCGACCGCACGGATGCCAAACTCGGTAATCTGCACGACTACCGTGGCTTTGCCGGTCGCATGGCCAGCGGCACCTTCCGCATGGGAGATGACGTGCTCGTTTACCCATCAGCGATGAAGTCGAAAATCACCGGCATTCACACTTACGAAGGCCCCCAGTCCGAAACCACGCCACAACTCAGCTACAGCATCACCGTGGCCGACGAGATCGACACCAGTCGAGGTGGCATGATCGTGAAGGCCAATGAGCCCGCGCAAACAAGTCAGGAATTCGACGCCATGATCTGTTGGTTCGCCGACAAGAAGACGCTCAAGCCCCGTGGCCGCTTTCACCTGCGCCACACCACCAATGACGTGCGTGCCGTCGTCACCGACGTGCTTTACAAGGTCAACATCAGCACCCTCGAAAAGAGCGCCGAGAACAAAGAATTCGCCCTCAACGACATCGGCTGCATCCGCATTCGCACCGCCGCGCCGATCTTCTTCGACTCCTACACCAAGAACCGTACCACCGGCAGCTTCGTCCTCGTTGATGAACAAACCAACAACACCGTCGCTGCCGGCATGATCATCAAATCACTCGCCGATGCCGGCGACGAAGACGCCGAAGTGGCAATCTGACTTCACGCCAGCAGTGCCTTCACCGGATGGTGCTCTTCCACACCGGTGAGGCGTTGATCGAGGCCTTGGAACTTGAAGGTGAACTTGCGGTGATCAATGCCCATGAGCTGGAGGATCGTGGCGTTGAGGTCGTTAATGTGGACAGGGTCTTTGGCCACGTTGTAGCTGAAGTCGTCCGTCTCGCCATGCTCAATGCCGCCTTTCACACCACCGCCAGCCATCCACATGGTGAAGCAGCGCGGATGGTGATCCCGACCGTAGTTATCCTTGGCCAGAGTGCCCTGAGAGTACACGGTGCGGCCAAATTCTCCGCCCCAGACGACAAGGGTGTCCTGCAGCAGACCACGCTGCTTCAAATCCATCACCAAGGCAGCGCAGGCTTGGTCGGTGTCTTTGATCTGGCCGGCGAGCAGTTTGGGCAAATTATTGTGCTGATCCCAACCGCGATGCAGGATCTGCACCACACGCGTACCGCGCTCGATGAGTCGGCGGGCCATGATGGCGCTGTGCGTGAAGCTGCCGGGGCGGTTCACGTCCTCGCCATACATGTCGAGCGTGGCTTTGCTTTCCTTGCTGAGATCCGTCAGCTCCGGCACGCTGGTCTGCATGCGGAAGGCCATTTCGTATTGCGAGATGCGTGTCTGGATCTCGGGGTCACCAATGCGGGCATGATTGATTTGATTGAGCTGGTTGAGCGCGTCGAGCATGGTGCGGCGGTCGGTGGGATCGACACCGGGCGGGTTCTTCACATACAAGACGGGATCACCCTGGCCGCGCAGCGCCACGCCGGTGTATTTGGTGGGCAGGAAACCGCTGCTCCACATGCGTGTGAAGAGCGCCTGCGCCTGGCTGGCCGCCGGAAAGCTCGGCGTGAAGACCACGAAGGCGGGCAGGTCGTTGCTCTCACTGCCGAGGCCGTAAGCGAGCCAGGAACCGATGCTGGGCTTCCCCGGTACCTCGCTGCCGGTCATGACAAAGGTGCAGGCAGGGTCGTGATTGATGGCGCTGGTGTGCACGCTCTTCACCACGGCGATTTCATCGACGATCTTGGCTGTATGAGTCTGCAACTCGCTCACGAAGCGCCCGCACTGGCCATGCTGCGTGAATTTGAACATGGAAGGTGCCACCGGGAAGCGCGCCTGCCCGCTGGTCATGGTGGTGATGCGCTGGCCGTTGCGGATGCTCTCCGGCAGGTCCTTGTCATAGTGCTGCGCGAGCTGCGGCTTGTGATCCCACAAGTCGAGCTGCGAAGGCGCGCCGTTCATGTGCAGGTAGATGATGCGCTTGGCCTTCGGTGCGAAATGCGGCATCCCCGGCAAAGCGGTGTGCATACTGGATGACTCTCCACTCGCGAAGCGTGTGCCCAGCATGCTCGCCATTGCCACGCCACCCATGCGCAGGCCCGTCTGGCCGAAAAACTGGCGGCGTGTCTGACTGAGGTGGTATTCGAGAAAGGGATCCATGATGCGTATCCATACGCTCACCAAGCCCGATGGCTTACTGACCGTCTTGGTTCGCCGTGACTTCTGGGTAGGCCCAACGTGAGTAGGGCGGCACCCCTTTGAAGAACCACATGGCGGCCAGCAGGTTCAGAATGACGGAAAGAAACACGTTGCCTGAAATAGTGATGCCTCTTTGAGCCGAGCCAGTTATGAACATGCCCAACACATCCGCGCATGTCGCAGTGGCCTTGTAGAGGAAATACAGACCGACGAGACGCACGATGAGGCCGAAGATGTCTTTGGGTTTCATGTTGGAGAGTCAATGCGGCCCCACAACAGTTGCAAGCTCACTGTTCCTTGATCAAGAAGCGGAAGAAGCGCTTCACGCCGTCGATGGGGGCGGTGAGTGTGCGGGTGGTGCCGCTGGGGGCGGGGAGGCCGTTGTTGCTGGGGACATTCCAGATGCCCCAGTTGAGCAGGTCGGTGCTGGTCTCGACAAAGATGAGGCGGCCAGCCAGATTTGGCACGGTCACGCTCATGCTGGTGCTGCCGGTGCCGAGGGTGGGTTGGAAGAAGGCACCGCCTTGCAACGGCGAGGTGGCACCGAGCCACTCGAAGAAATTCGACTGCCCGTCGCCATCAGCATCAAAGCCCTGCGCGCCGTCACCGGAGGCACCGTTGCCGAAGTTCGCGATGCGCCACTCTTGATAGCTGCTGCGATTGGTGGACTCATTGATCCAGTCGGTCACGACCTGGATGCCGGAGAGATCGACCTCGGCGGTGCCGAGCGGCGGCATGCGGGTGTAGCCATTGGTGGCGCTCAGGCGGTTGAGGATCACGGACTTCGCGGGCTGGCCGCGCACGATGGCCTTGTGGTCAAACTGCAGTGCATTGGAGACATTGCCGTCGATGGTGTTGGTGGCGGAGAGCGCCAGTTGCGGGCTGAGATCAAAGGAACCGACGCCGGTGCCGCCGCTTTGATGGCAATACGAGCAGTTCACCGCCAGCCAGGAGCGCGCGCGTGACTCCAGCGTGTGGGCGGCATCGGCGGGTTGCACAAACTTGGGCAGCGCCACGGTTTCAGCCGGTGCGCCGGTCAAATAGCCCGCGTTGGCCAGCAGCGTGAGGTAATTCCCCCCCGCACCACCGAGCGTGCCGTTGCGGTTGAGCTGGCGTGTCTCCCAGCTCAGCGCGTGACCGCCTTGCGGGGTGTGGCAGGCCAGGCACTCGGCGCGGCTGGGGATGCGCCAGTGCTGCGTGTATGGACTGCCGTTGACGGTGATGCTCATGTTGAAATCGACGCCGTTGTCCTCGACCAGGAAGGCCTCCGTGCCGGCATCGTTCCAGCGGTAGCTCACACCGTAGCTGCCAGTGCCGTTTTTCACGAGCAGGCGCGTCTCCAGGCGCTTGGCGGTCGCGGAATTGCCGCGTGTCTGGTCCATGTCGAAGTGTTTGATCCACAGCGCGCCGGTGGGCAGCATCCAGTTGCCATCCTGTGAGTAGGTGAAAGTCGATAGGGTGTCGGGAATCGCGAACCAGCGCGATTTGCGCGCGTAGTCGCTCCAGAACGGCAGATTGATGTCGTAGGGCTCGATGCCGGGATTCATCGCCAGGTCACTGAGGTCGGCGAAGAGGCCGGTGTCGCTCAATTTGGCCGGGAAGGTGTTGTCCACCGTCGTGGTGGTCAGGCGGCGCACTTTGCCGTCGCCGTAGTCGAGCATGAGGATGTCTCCGTTGGAGGGATCAAAGCCAATGGCGACGATGCCTGCCTCACCCGCCACACGCTCGACGGTGGGCGGATTCACGCCATTGCGCACGAGCGTCCAGATGTGACCGCCGACAAAGTCTGCGAAGACGTACTTGTTGGTCAGGGATGGATACTTCGTGCCGCGATAAACCACGCCACCGGTGACGCTGTTGCCCGCGAAAGTGCCGGTGCCGTGCGGATACGTCCACACGGGCGGAGTGCCGGTGAAGCCGGGCGGTGGATTGAGCTTCCAGCCCGTGACGTTGCCCTCTTTGTAAGCCCACTGGTAGTTGCCGCCGGCGGTGACGACGTTGACTTCCTCCCATAACTCAGCGCCCACATCACCGATCCACAGTTCGTTCGGCGCTTGTGAGTCAAAGTTGAACTGCCACGGATTACGGAAGCCCATCGCGTAAATCTCGCTGCGCAGGGTGCCTGTGAGCGCCACGCCATTCAGTGATGTCGCGCCGACGAATGGATTGTCCGCAGGCACTTTGTAATAGGCTGTGCCCACGTTGAGCGCGATGGCGGCGTGCGCGTTGGGTTCCAGATTGGCAGGAAGGCGGTCCACGTCGATGCGGAACATGCCGGACCAGAAGTCGAGGTCGATGCGCTGGCTGTTGTTCACACCGTTGATGAATCCCTCGTCTCCGCAGATGAAGTAGAGGTAGCCGTCAGGTCCAAACTTCACGCTGCCGATGTTATGCACCGTCTCGTCGTTCAATTGTGTGATGAACGGCTGCTCGCTCGCTGTGTCGCCCACGTTCAGATCGCCAACGGTCGCCGTGAAGCGCGCGAGGCGTACATGGCGCACATTGTTGATCTTGAGACAGTAGGTGACGAAGAACTGGCGGTTGCTGGCGAAGTTCGGGTGAAACGCGATGCCTTTGAGGCCGAGTTCATTGCCATCGTCTTCAAAGTCCTCGGTGGCGCGCGGATTCACCACGGCGGCCAGGTCGAGGAAGAGCTGCTTCGCCGGCGTGACGGCGGCGACATCGGGAATGAGCCAGATTTTGCCGGTACGCTCGCTGACGACGAGTTTGTTGGTGCCGGGAATGTTGGCCATGTTCGTCGGTGTGGTCATGGTGACGCCGGGGAAGGCATCGACGACGGCCAGACCGGTGCTTGGCGGTGCGAGCGGCACGTTGGAGGTCGTGTTGGGCAGGCGCAGCGCGTTGCTGAAGTTGAACGTCACGGTCGCGGGTGTGGAATTTTGTCCGCTGATGCCGACGAGTCGGTACGTCATCGAATCACTCGCCGGAGTGCCCGTGGTGTGCGTGTAGCGGATGCGCGCGTCGCCATCCACGACAGCAGTGCCGTTGCTCGGCTGCGTGACAATCTCCACCGTGCCTGCGCCAGCATCGTTGCGCTTCACATCGAGCGAAACCTTGGACAGATGCCGCATCGTGACGGCATCCGCATTCGTCAGCGGTGGACTCAGTGCAGCCTGGATCGTGCGCCAGCTCGTGCCGACGGAAACATTGTCCCAAGTCGTCGCCGAGCCGCCGCCGGAGCCAAAACGGATGGCAGTGTTCCAATTCAGCGCGGTGTAGGCACGCGTGACGGTCGGCGGATTGGCGGCCTCTGTTTGGGAGAGGTCGGGATTGACCCACATCGACACCAAGCCCGCGTTGTAGTCCAATTTGGCCACGATGGTGTACGTCTGACCAACCACCGGCTGCATGCCGGAATAAGTGTGGCCCGTCGCGAGGTCATGGATGGCGAATTCGCGATTTCCGCCCGGCGCGGTCGCAAAGGGCACGCCGACGAGCAGGCGCTCGGCACCATAATCAAAGAACGAAGCACCGCTCCAGGTCGCATTCGTGCCGCGAGTCAGTTCAAAGCGGTAATAGACCTGCTTGTGAACGGTGCCGATTTCTTTGTTCACCGCGCCTTCAGCCTCGATGCCGTTGTATTGGCGGATGGCAGCCGCTTCCTGGGTGACGAGTGCTCCCGCAGTCACGGCGGGCGCTCCGAAGGCGGTGTCCCAAGTGGATGGCTGCAGCGTGTGATTGGCTGTGCCATCACCGAAGCTGAGGTTTTCAAAATCCCAGTGCGCGCCGCCGTTTTTGCCGCCGATGCCGCCATCTGCATAGGTGAAGGCTTCACTGCCGATCAAAATGTCCGGTCCTGCCGCTGCGAGCGCGGTGGGGAAGAGATTCTGCATCGCCGTCCAGCTCGTGGTCACGACCACATCATCCCAATACGTCGGCATGCTGCCGCCGGAGCCAAAGCGGATGGCTGTCGTCACACCGCCGCTCCAGGCCATCGTCGCCGTCGGTGAAGGCTCGCCAGCGCTGAAATCGGGATTCACAAACAGCGACACCGTGCCCGCGACGAAGTCCATCTTGGCCACGAGGTTGTAGCGCGCGCCGTCAACCGGCACGATGCCGGTGAAGGCGTGCGTGTTGGTTCCAAGATTATGAATCGCCAGTTCCCGCACGCCGGATGACGGATTGATCGCGAAAGGCACGCCGAAGAGGATGCGCTCGTTGCCGAGTTCATACACGCTCGCACCGCTCCATGTCACCCCAGTGCCGCTGCGCTGCATTTCAAAGCGGTAATAGAGCTGCTTGTACTGCGAGGTGCCCGCATTGCTGAAGCTTCCGTTTGTTTCGTTGGCACCATACTCACGCTTGATGCTGGAGTCCCAGGTGGCGAGCGAGCTGCGGTCGCCATCGACATAGGGGAAGCCCTGCACGTTGTACCAGCTCGAAGAAACCTGCGTGTGGCCGACGAAACCGTCGCCGTTCTGATTGTCGAAGTCCCAAGCAGTGCCGCCATCGCGATTCACGATGTTGCCACCGGGATAGTCGAAGGTTTCGAGGCCCACGACCTCATTTGCGCCGCTGGCGGGCACATTTGTCGGATACGCACGCTGCACCGCGCTCCAACTGGTGCCGATGACGCCATTGTCCCAAGTCGTCGCCGCTGTGCCTCCGGAAGCGAGGCGCAGAGCAGTGCTCCAGCTGCCAAAAAGATAGGGGCGCACGACTGCGGGAGTGTTCTGGCTCTCTGGCAGCGAAAAATTCGGGTCCACATACAGCGCGAGGGTGTCATTCACGAAGTCGAGCTTGGCGACGAGATTGTACGTCTGCCCGTCCACCACCGGCATGCCGGAATACGTCACGCCGCCTTGCTCGATGCCGAACTCGCGCACGCCCGAGCCTGGATTCACATTGAACGGCACGCCGAAGAAGATCTGCTCCGTGTTGAAGTCATACGAGCTGATGCCCGTCCACGTCGCACCGGCAGTGCGGGTCATTTGCACACGGTAATAGACCTGCCGGTAGGCGGAGCTGCCAGCATCATTCACCGCGCCGTTGGCCTCGGATGGCGAGCCATATTCACGTTTGGCACCAGATTCCTGCGTGGTCAGCTTTCCCGCGACGATGCTCGGCGCGCCGAAAACGGCGTCCCAGGTCGAGGCCGTCTCGCGCGTGAAGCCGATGAAGCCGCCGTTGTTTGTGGTGTTGTCGAAATCAAAGTTGGTGCCGCCATTGCGGCCGGCGATGGCACCATCGGCATAAGTGAACTCGTCCTGCCCGATGATCACGCTGCTGCCAGCCACCGCGACGGGATTGGGATCCGGCAGCGAGGTGAGTTGCAAGCGCCACGCATCCAGTGCGACACCATCTTCACGCCCCACGACGCGCAGGGTGAAAATGCCTGCGTTGGCGGCGATAGCGCCAGCAGAGATGGTCCACGTCATCGCATTCTGCGCGGGATCGAAGCGGTTGGCTTCCGCCTCGCCCAGACCGTCCCAGTTTTGTTGGGCAAAGTCGGATGTCGCGTGCCCCGCATCTTCATACCAGTCCACGTGCGTGCCGCCCGCGCCGTCCGCCAGTTCCAGAATGCCAGCGTAAAGCGAGTCCGACGCGCCATCCCAACCATCCCAGCGCAAGAACAGCCGGTAAGTGCCTGCGGTGTTGATTTGGATCTTATAGTCCACCTGCGCACCTGCATTGGCACCGCTGAATGCCGCCGAGGCCGTGCCATCATCCGGCTGGCATTGGAAAAAAAGGCCGCCCTGGGCATTCTCAAATGTGGCGCCTTGAACGGCGATAGTCGGAACCTCCACCCAAGCATCTGTCGCTGGAGCAACGGTTGAATTAGCCCGGAGATGATAATTTTCCGCCTGCCCCTGCACCACGCCGCCACTTTCGACGATGGGCGAGCCCACGGGCAACTGCCCCGCGTATGCGGTGACGAATGAAAAGACCACGATGACAAAAAGGAATGAGCGCATTGCTACAAAAAATGGGCGAACTGGTTGAGACAACGCCGGTTGGGAATCTATCAATCTTCAGGTTGTAGTTCCCACCCAGGAAGTCGTCTAGACAAATGAACAATTCGCCCAATCCCCAATCTCGTACGCGGCTTGTGGTGTGATGCTCAAGTCTTGGCTGCATTCCGCAGCCGAGAAACTGCTGCGTCGATCAATGCGTCCAGCCTTCCAGACATAGGCGCTGCTCGGATAAGGGCCGACTTTTCGAGGGTCACTCCAAGTGTGCAGGCCCAGGGTGTGTGGATTGACGGCTGCGGAGATGTGCATCGGGCCGGAATCGACACTGATGCACGCTTTGGCCTGACGCATGAGCCAGATGAGCTCCGCGAGGCTGGTGCGGTTGCTCAAGTCATGGATGTGGCTGCCCAGTGGGACCTGTGCGGCATTGTGCATGCCCACGAGAATGACCGCGTGCGGTGCCAGTGCCGCACAGAGAGCTGCAAGAGCCTCCGGCGAGAGAGATTTCCCTTCTCCACGTGACCAAGGATGCACGATGATGCTGTTTTGCCAATCCAACGCCACGCCGACTGGCGCGGAGCCGATAGGAAGTTCAAATGTGATGTCATCTGGCTTGATCTCGATGCCAAAGGCACGCGGTATCTCCAAATAGCGATCTACGGCATGAGCCGCAGCATTCACTGGCACGGTGTGGTCGTAAAAAAAAACCGCCCCCTCACGTGCGTCGGACAAGCCGACCACAGGCCGTGAGGCGCGCCAGCGACTGATGAGGCCGCTACGCATCAGGCCTTGGAAATCGAGCACCACCTCCGGCTCTTCACGTGGCATGAGCATCCAACTGCGCCGCCAATTCCAAAATCGTAACAGGCCCAGCATCCCGCGAAAATTTTTACGAGGGAAAGAGATCACTTCATCCACCAATGGGCTGCCTTGAAGCAGCGGAGTCCACTCGGTGTTGGCCAACCAACGAATGCGCAAGTTGGGGTGAGCGGCACTCAGTGCGCGCACAGCAGGCAGCGTGTGAACAATGTCACCAAGAGAGCTCGGCTTGACGATGAGCGCGGAGCGGAACTCCCGCAGATCCGGCAATGCCGTGCTCATTTGCCCAATGCCAGTCGATCCGCAAGCAGTGTGGGAAGACCTGCTGCGAGGATTTTCTTTTGCGCTGTCTCGATATCGTATTCCAAGCGGCGAATGCTGATGACGTGGCTTTCCACGTCGTAGATGGCATAGGAGGCACGCCAGTCACCGTCACGCGGCTGGCCAACGCTGCCGACGTTCACAAAGTATTTGGTGCCACGCTGCAGAGCTACCTCGGTGCCGCGTGAGGCGCGCACGGCATCGTCTTTATCGAAAATGCGCGGCACGTGGGTGTGACCGTAAAAACAGACCTGCGTGAACTGATAGCTGAAGCTAGCCATGGCGTCGAAGCGGTTGGTGACGTAGCCCCAGTTGCCGGGGGAATCGAGCGTGGCATGCACAATGGTGAAGTCACGCACCTGACGCACAAGTTTGAGGTCTCTGAGGTATTGACGCTGCTCCTCACTGAGTTGCTCACGAGTCCACATCAGAGCGGTGTAGGCCAGTGGATTGAGCTCTTCGAGGGATGAGTTACCAGAAGCTCCCTCGTCATGATTGCCACGTACGGTGGGGCAATTGAGTGCGCGCACGGTTTCCAAGCATTCGGCAGGATTGGCCGCGTAGCCCACGATGTCCCCCAGGCAGACATAATTGGCACAACCCTGCTCCTGAGCGTCCCACAGAACTGTCTGCAGGGCTTCTAAATTGGCATGGATGTCTCCAAATATGGCGAACTTCATCGGTTGGTTGGCTAAGTGCGGTCCATCTTCGGGACATCGTTTGGGAAATCAAGCGATTCAACGCCACATAGCTCAAACCGCACTCACCAGCGGCAGGTTGGGGTCCACATCAGCTTCGAGTGGTGAAGAGTATCCCTGACGAAATCTTTGCACCGCAGCAAAGGCAATCATTCCCGCGTTATCCGTGCAAAGCGCAGACTCGGCGAGCAGGAGTTCCATTTTCTCTCGCTCGCAGCGCGCCTGCAGGGCTGCGCGTAGGCCGCGATTGCAGCTGACACCACCGCTGACGGCCACAAGACGATGACCACAAAGCTTAGCAGCGAGGACGAGTTTTTCGACCAGAACCTCGATGATCGCAGCCTGCACGCTGGCACAGACGTCATGGAGAACGGATTCGTTGGTCAGATCGAGACGTGGCAGTTCATAAAGCACCGCCGTTTTGAGGCCACTAAAGCTAAACTCAAGACTGCGACCGTCCAAGAAGCTGCGAGGAAAGGCATAGGCCTGTGGATTACCACGTGAGGCCAGTTTATCGATCTCTGGTCCGCCTGGATATGGCAGGCCGATCATCTTGGCGACTTTGTCAAAGGCCTCGCCAGCGGCATCATCCCGCGTGCGGCCAAGCAGTTCATAGCGGCCCACCTCGTGCACGCGCACGAGCATGGTATGACCACCGCTAACGATGAGCGCCACGCATGGCCGCACCTCACGAGCCCCGCTCATGAAGGGTGAAAGAAGATGGCCCTCCATGTGATTCACGGCGAGGAAAGGTTTGTTTTCAGCCACTGCGAGCGCCTTGGCCATTGAGGTGCCAATGAGTAACGAGCTGACCAATCCGGGGCCGCAAGTGGCGGCAAAGGCTGCCACATCCTTTAATCCGATGCCAGCATCCTCAAGAACTGCCGCTACAAGGGACCGCACATGCAGGATGTGATTGCGCGAGGCCACCTCCGGCACCACGCCGCCGTATTGGCGGTGAATTTCGATCTGAGAGGCGATTCGGCTCGAGATTAAACGACCTTCGAGGTCACAGACCGCCGCTGCCGTTTCATCACAGGATGATTCGAGGGCGAGCAGGTGGTTCAAACTGGAATAGGCAGGGGTCAAAAGTCAGAGAAACGATGCTAGCGCTTGATGGCCAAAAAGAAAACCGCCGCCTCCCGTTGAAGCGGAAGGCGGCGGTGTGAATCCGAATGAGCTCTGTTAGTGCTTATGCCCGGACTTGCAGCAGGCTTTGCCGTCTTTCGAGCAGCAGGCAGCCTTTGGAGCAGCGTCGCAGGTCGCGCAATCCTTCTTCGCGCTTGCGCAGGAAGCGAGGGAAAGTGCGGAAACAGCCAACAGAATAGAAGTGAGACGAATCATGGATTTTCTTTTTATTAGAGTTCTTAGATCACCGCGTAAGCGGCAGCCCAATTACTTACCCACGTGCGCCGGTGGTGGTGGCGGTGGTGGTGGGGTCTGCTGGCAGGCGCTAAGAAGGGCGGAAGCCGCCAGGAGGGTGAGGATTGCGATTTTCATGTGTGTGTATGTGGGTGTTAACCGTTAGTTTTGGTTCCCATCCACCAGACTCCTGGCAGCGGGATTACCGAGACTAACGACAACTTCTGCATTTGCAAACATCCAAATGCATCTCGCGCAAAGAAAGCCAGAAATAGGCTATAACCATAATTTTCAGAATAAAATCTTCATCCCCATGGCCCGCTTTCGCCCAATCCATAGGCATTGCCGACGACCTCGCCATCCTCGTCTTCAAATAAGATTCGCAACGGCCTACAGCAAATTTCACAATCATAATCGACGTCACAGGGCACTTCACTGAGATCTGGAGCACTCACTTCAAACTCCTGAAAGCAACTCGGACATGTAACACTCACACCTTGCATGAACGCGTTCCTTTCCAGTTCCAAATCACCATCATGATCACGATTAGTAGCAACAAAAGGGCGAACCAATCGCCATAACGAGCATAGACGCTCATCTCAGCATCTGCTGGCACTAACACGACTCCCGGCAAGACACCTTCGATAAAAGTATCTCCCGTTTCGGGTTCGCTCAGGCGTGAGGTCACACGACCCAAGTGATCGATGAAACATGTCACTCCAATATTCGAGCAACGCACCATGGGGCGGCGTAGCTCCACAGCGCGGAAGATGGCATTAGCCTGATGCATTTCGGTCTCGATGCTATCAACGAACCAGCCATCGTTGCTCATCGCCACGATCATCTGCGGCGAGTTGCGCACGAATTTCCTCGCCACGCGGCCAACGGTGTCTTCAAAGCAGATCAGCGGAATCAGCCCCACATCAGGCGTCTCCAGGTGTAGCGGTTCCGTCTTTGCTCCAGGTGTGAAATCGCCTGGGAAAAGACCCGCAAGCCATGAAAATGGCG
>JANOBP010000431.1:0-4239 GCA_031411715.1 Verrucomicrobiaceae bacterium
AAGTCGATGGAGGCGCTGCTGGCGATCACCGAGTACCGGCGCGCGCGGCAGATCGCCTACAATGAAAAGCACGGCATCACACCGACGAGCGTGCAGCGCGCCGTGCAGGAGAGCCTGCAAGTGCTCGGCAAAGCCCGCGCCATCGAAGAAAGCGTCGTGCGTGAAGGCGGTGGCGATTTCGCCATCACGGAGACGATTCGCGAGCTGGAGCAAGAAATGGCCGAGGCCGCCAGCAAGCTTGAATACGAGCGCGCTGCCTTGTTGCGTGATCAGATTCGTGAATTGAAGAAACGCGCCGGTTTGAGTGCCGATGACAGCAGCGCACTGCCACAGCGGAAGAATGTCGTTTACGGCAAGCCGAAGCGCGGAAAGAAAAAGTAGCTTGGATTAGGGCTGGTTTTGGCGGCGTAATTGCCACCACTTGGCTTTTGGGGGCTCTGTGGCGGTGGGCTGAGTGGCAACGGGGATCGCGACGCGTTCAGGGAATTTCTGCGCGGCTTCGGTGCCGACTGTGGTACGGAGATCTTCGCTGAAGGAGGATGAGCGCAATCCGACATCCGAGGTGACGACTTGCGGCTGGATGAAGATGATGAGTTCTTTGCGTGTGACGTTGTCGGTGTCTTGGCGGAAGAGCTTGCCTAGGCCTGGGAGTCTTCCAAGGAAGGGGAGACCGGATGAGTTCTTGGTGGTGGATTCGGAAATGAGGCCGCCTAGCACGATGGTTTGCCGGTCTGGGACTGAAACCGAAGTGACGAGCTGCTCGGTGCTGATGATGGGGATGTTGTTGGGCTCGACTCGCTGGGTGCCGGTCACAGTGTCGTTGACTTGGGCGATGGTCAGATTGACTTCGCCGTCGGAGTTGATGAGAGGGACGACTTCGAGCTTCAGGACGACGTCGCGGTAAACGATATTCGTGGTGGTGCTGCCTGGGTTGTTGTTGTTGCCAGCGGCGGTGAGGATCACCGATGGGACAGGAATGAGCTGACCAGAGGTGATGACGGCTTTCTTGTTGTTGTGAGCGAAGACGGCTGGGCGGGAGAGGACTTTAAAGTTCTGCTTGGTTTCCAAGGCGGTGACGAAGACATCGAGACTATCACCGATGGCACCATAGAGGTTGAGGCCGGCGGCAGGGCCGAAGGCGTTGGTGATGACGTTATTCCGCAGGTCATTGACGCTGCGGGTGGCGGCGTTGCCAGTGAGAACGTCGGTGCGGCTGGTGACGCCACCGGCGGAGAAGTTGGTGCCATCACCAGCTCGACTGAGCGCGGAGAGGTAATCAACACCGGAAGTCATGCCGTCGGTGAGGGTGAGCTGGCCGATGACGGTAGAGAGATAGACTTGGGCTGGCTTGCGATCGAGCATATCCAGGAGAAGTGTGGCTTTATCGATGGATTCTTTGGGTCCGATGACCAGGATGGAATTGGACATGGGGTCGGCGACGACACGGGTTTTGCCGACAAGGACAGAGACAGGGGCGTTATCTTGGGTTGGGCCAGTGATGACGTCTGCGCGTGAGCCTGTGCTGCTGGTAGTGCCGGAGGCGGCATCAGAGGAAGCGGCAGCGGCGGCGACACTGCCGACTTGGCCGCCGCGTGATGTCTGGGTGTTACGTCCGCCGAGGAGCTGGCTACTGTTACTGGCGAGTGCCTGCTGACGCTGCTGCTGGATGGTGCCACCACCTGGAAGTTGCGTGGTGCCACCAGTGGGGTCTTGGAGGAGATCGACGACGGCGCTGAGGACGTCAACGGCGGCGGCATATTTGAGTTTGCGTTCGTAGGGTAGAGCGACTTCGACGGGTTTGTCGAATTCGGCAATGAGGCTGGCGACGTAGGTGAAGTCGGCGGGTGAGGAGACGACGAGAATCTGATTGAGCCGCGTGTCTGCTACAACTTGGGCACTGGGCTGAGGGAGTTGGGCGTTAGAATTATTCTGTGAGTTGCCGCTAGACGAGGGCGGACGGTTGTTGTTGTCGTTTCCTTTGTCCTTGTTGTCACGGCCATCGCTGGCGGCGCTGCCGCGGATGGTATTGACGCCTTTCGTTTCTTTTTCCTGAGCTTGGGCGGTGAGAGTTGCTTGGATGATTTGGGCAATGGTAGCAGCGTCGCCATATTTGATGGGGATGAATTTGGTGACCAAAGCGGAACCGGAATCGCCAAGATCAATGGTGTCACGAATAGCGATGAGCTGCTTCACGACCGTGGCGGTCTCGGTGATGAGGAGACCGGGGGGCATGGTGACGGCAGTGATGCGGCCATAGGCACCAAGGCCAACGTGGCCGCTGAACATGACGGCGGCATCTTCCGGCGCGAGATTGTCCAGCTTCATGAAGTAGCTGACAATGCTCTCATTGTCCGGGATGTCTTTGGGGCTGGTGTAGAAGCGCACGCCATGGGAGAATTGGACGGCGCTGGCACTTTGATTGCGTGCTGGGAGAATCTTGGCGCTGGCACCACCGGGGTCGAGGATGATGGCGTAGCCGTTGGCTAGGAGCGAGGACTCGATAAGCTTGATGGCCTCCGCCTTGGGTACAGGCTTGGGGGTGATTAGGCTGATGGGTGCGCCCTCAAAGATGTTGGTGTCTTTGACCAAAGTGAGGTTGGTGAGCTTTTCGTAGATGGCGAGGATGTCGATGACGGGGTTGTTGGCGAACTGCATCATCACGTTGTCGCCGGTGATTTGATAAGCTTCCTCTGTGAGAGGTGCTCCACCAGCTTCGCCGCTGCGCCGTCCACCACCTGCGCCACGACCACCAAATCCTCCACCACCTGGACCAAAACCACCGCCAGGGCCGAAAGCTCCAGTGGGAGGGCGTGCACCGTCTGGAATGGGTGGTTGAACAGCGGGTGTGGTTGCATTATTTGCAGGCGCTGCGGCTGCTGGCGCTGGTGTGGAAGGAACAACAGGAACTGCGGGAGCCTTTGGTGCATCTTGGGCTAGAATGATGCTGGTGGAGAGCAGTGTGAGCGAGAGAAGGAGTAGGCGGGACATGAAATGGAAATGGAAGAGTCAGTTTGACGAATAAAGAGGTGCGTTATGAAGGGCTATTTATCTTCGGCTTGGATCTTTTCGAAAATGTCTCGCATGGCGTTGCGGCGTTCTTCTTCGGAGAAGTTGCGGAAGGCCGGATTTTCAAATTTTGCACGAAATGCCTCGCGGAGTTTTTCTTTGCCCTTGTCTGAAAGTGATTCGTATTTTTTCCGGTCCTCGTCGCTTGGGCTCCTTGGCTTTGACGGCGGGACTTTGAGTTTTGATGTGATACTTTGCTGAGTGCCATCGATGATGGCAACGACACTTACATTATTGGATTCCGTATTGAAGCTGGCCGAAATCAGTTTGTTGCCCTGAGCATCAGGATTCGGCTTCAAGGGCAGGATTCTCTGCGCGTTGGAATCAGTCAGTACAACAAGCGCCTTTTCATCAATGACGGAGAACGCAGTGACTTTCCAATTCACTTCCTTTTTGACCACCGGGGTGGTTTCGGATGCTTTTGGGGTCAAAGCGTCGTCAGCAGCAAACGCTAGCGGAGCGATGGAGACCAAAAGGATGAAGAGAGAAAGGCGAAGCATGTGAAGGAGGCTTGGAGGTTGATTATTTTCCGTCTTCCTTCTGAATCTTTTCAAAGACGCTCTTCATCGCTGCGCGGCGGTCTTCTTCGGAGGCACTACGGAATTTTTCATCGCTGAATTTTTCTTTGAATGCATCACGAAGCTTTTCTTTGGCCTTATCAGAGAGCGACTCATATTTTTTACGGTCCTCCTCGCTGGGGCCGCGGCTGCCGCGGCTAAAACGGTCGCCGCCGCCGGGTGGTGGTGGGCCTCCGGGGCCGCCGCCGCCTTTGTCGCTCTTGTCTTTTTTGAGGGCGTCTTTGGTGAGTGCGCTGGCGTCATAACGGATGCTGACCGGCTCTCCACCGATGCTGATTTTGGCGTGTGAGCGGGTGATGTCGGAACTGGGAGAGGCTTCGAGCAAGGTCCAGCCTTTGACGTTGGGCTCGTCTGTGACGACGAGGGACTGCTTGGTGGCTTTGTCGAGCAAGGTAACGACTGGCTTGCCATCGACGTAGGCGACTCCTGTGAGGATCAGAGAGTCAGAAACACTGACGAGACGCGAGAATGGCGAGTTTTCGATGACTTGGTTGAGCGAGGCG
The DNA here is from genome assembly GCA_031411715.1 of Verrucomicrobiaceae bacterium. Classification (GTDB taxonomy): domain Bacteria; phylum Verrucomicrobiota; class Verrucomicrobiia; order Verrucomicrobiales; family Verrucomicrobiaceae; genus Prosthecobacter. The sequence continues at coordinate 4,148 of JANOBP010000431.1, forward strand.
GAATCAAATGGCTGAGGCAAGTCGGGATCGACGGGCTTGGTGGGAGCAGCGGGAGCCTCTTCACCAGGCAGTGGAATCAGGTCCGATAGGGA
>JANOBP010000432.1:0-13125 GCA_031411715.1 Verrucomicrobiaceae bacterium
GCCATGCTGACGTAGCCGCCAGAACCTTCTGCATTGCCAACTGGAAAATCAAAGCCATCCGCAAGCGAGGCGTCGAGCATGCGCTCTATGAGTGGCTGTTGTGCGGTCAGCGTCGTGCAGGCGAAAACAAGCAGTAGCGCCGTCCAAAGCCTGCTCATGGGAGAATCAAGATCGCCTTGGTTCCAAGACCGACTTCTGATGGCAACAGTTCGATGCTGCCGCTGTGTAGTTGTGCAACCTCACGGACGAAGCAGAGGCCGAGTCCGGTGCTTTTTTTGCCGGTATCAGGGCGGGGAAGGGAATAGAAGCGCTCGAAGACTCGCGTGCGTGCATAGTCCGGGATGCCTGGGCCTTGGTCGATGATCTCGATGACGTTTCGCTGATCGAAACGGTAAGCGTGCAGCCTGATGCTGCCGCCATGCGGTGAGAAGTCGATGGCATTTTGGATGAGGTTGCTCAAGGCGAGCTCGATGAGCCATGGATCGCCCTCCGTGATGAGGTCGGCGGCGATTTCGGTCTGCGCGGCGATGTTTTTGGCTGTGGCGAGCATCGCATGGTGGTCCCAAGTGCGGAGGAGGATATCATGCAGATTGACGCGCTCGCGGTTGATGAGTGATTTTTGTTTCTCGAGCGAGGCGAGGCTTAACAGACGCTCCAGTAGGTCACGCAGGCGTCCTGCTTCACTGCGGATGTTTTGCAGGAAGCGTGATCGTTTGTCGGCGGGCACGTCAGGACTCTGCAGGATCTCCGTGGCACCGAGGATGGCCGCGACGGGGCTTTTCAGCTCGTGCGTGAGGTTTTGCACATAGCTTTCGACATACTCGCGTCCTTCCAATGCGTCGCGCATGTTTTCGAGGGCGCTGGCGAGAGTTTTCATCTGATGACCGGGCATGTGTGGTGGTGTGGGCCGCTCACCACGCGTGACGGCCAGCGCATGCCGTGTGAGATGCTCCAGCGGCCGTGTGGCCCAGCGTGCTGCAAGAAAGATGCCACACAGCATCAGCACGATGGTGGTGAGGATGGACCACTTCAGCCAGCGCTCCGTCTCCCATACAAAGGCCAGCACGCCACGCTGCGGCTTGGCGATGCTGAGCATGCCGAGCGTCTTGCCATTCTTGATGATCGGAGCGCCGACATACATCACGACGGAGAGCGGATCGTATGGATTGGTGCGGCTGGAGCGCGCACCGTATTCGCCGAGCAGGGTCAATACGACATCACGCTTGATGGTTTGATCTCCCGGTTGCAGGAGGCCTGAGGAATCGAACAGCACGCGCTTGTCGGGATCGGTCACATAGATGTGCATATCCACGCGGGTTTTCTTTTGGCTAAAGATCTGCGCCTTCAACTCACGCGCATGTGCGGCACGCATGGCGGCTTCTATTTGCGTGGGGTCCAGTTTGTCGCCGACTGCCTCCGCCGCGAGGATCTCCGCCAGAATATTCGCCACATCGACCATCGGCTCCTCCGTGGCCTCCATGTATTGCCGCTCCACCCGACGCACCAGCAGCGAGGCCAGCAAGAACAGCCCCAAGCTGCAAACGAGGGCAAATCCAAGGAGAAAACGCGCGGTGAGACTCATGCGGAGACCTCCGGCCAGGTTTCGAGCAATGAGTAGCCAATGCCTCGGTGTGTGACGATGGGGTCAATGCCGTCGCGCACGCCACGCATGCGGGAGCGCAGGGTTTTGACATGGGTGTCGATGGTGCGCTCCATGCTGGCATCAGGTTCCTCACTGGAGGCATCCATGAGTTGCTCGCGGCTGAAGACGCGTCCCGGATGTGACGCCATGGCTTTAAGCATGCGGAATTCATAGCGTGACAAGGTGAGCGCTGTGCCGAAGTAGATGGCCAGACATCGAACATCATCAATGAGCAGCGGTGTTGTTGCTGCGGCTGCATTGACAGGTGCATTCGTGACTCGCCGCAAGATCGCCCGCACGCGTGCCACCAACTCTCGCGGGCTGAATGGCTTCACGACGTAGTCGTCGCCACCGATTTCCAGTCCCACCACGCGATCCACTTCACTGGAGCGCGCGGTGAGAAAGAGAATGGGCAGGGTGCGGGTCTTGCGGATGGCCTGACAGACCTCAAAGCCGGTCATGTCCGGCAGCCCGACATCTAGCACGACGAGATGGATCTCATGCGCCTCCATCAGCGCCAGCGCGGCGCGGCCGGTGGATGCGGTGAGCACGGTGAATCCGTCGGCTTCGAGAGAATAGACGACATTCTCGGCGATGGATGGCTCGTCTTCGACGACAAGGATTTTAGGGGACATGGGATGGGAAAGTTTAAGGACGAATGCGGAATGTCGAATGCCGAATGAAGCACAAATGCGTCATTCGGCAGGCATTCAAGCCAGCTTGGGTGACATGGCTCCGAGTTTCAGACTCCAGTCCACTTTGGCGGTGAGCGCCATGAGGACGGCGAGGGTGACGATGCCACCGACCGTGAGTGTCAGGCCTGTGAGTCCTTTGAAGAAGAAGCTGTAACTGAACAGCACCATGTAAGCGAGCTGTGCTGGCACGGCGATGCGGAAAAGGAACTCGCCGGCCGCCGCGCGGATATAACCGCACACCAACAAGAGCGATGCAGCGGCGGAGATGCCGAAGCTGGCGTGGAGGGGAAGGAGATCGAGCATGTATGCAAAGAGCAGTGGGAAGACAAAGAAGCCTGCCGCGAGGAAGATGTAGTTCACTGGATGGAGCTGGATGTCACGGGTGATGCAGGTGATGACAATGACGCCAAAGAAGAGCAGTAGCGATAGCGGTGCGTAGAAGGCGATCTGTGAGGCGACGGGTCCTGCATTGAGCTCGCTAGGCATCTCAAGGGCAATGCCGGGTGCGGAGATGGCGTCCTCGTATTTCCAAATGAGATCCATGCCATCGGCTGTGGGCTTGCGTGTGGTGGGCGAGCTGATGGGGAAATTCACATCGGTGAAGTCGGTGCTCATGCTGAGCGTGAAGTCACGGATGCGGCTGGCATCGGAAAAGGCGTAGCGCCATTCATCCATCCCGCGGGAGGTGTAGCTGACGAGGATGGGGATGGACTGGCCGGGGGCTAACTCGATGCTTTCAGTCATGATGCCCTGCTCTGGGGTGGCGAGTGAGCGACGTGACTTTTCACCCGTGCCGATGGAGAAATTGACCTTGTCGAGCATGCCACTGCTGGTGGGCAACTCCAGATCGATGAGAAGGGTCTGGGTGATGGTGGTATTGTTAATGAAGGTGTAGTTGCCGTCAAAAGTGACACCATAAGTGCGGTGCCACAGCAGACCCATTTTAACGGGTTGGTAGTTCAGCTTGAGTTTCACATCACTGCTGGCTGGCAGTAGGGCGACTTTGTTGCCACTGGAGGATGTGTATTGGGCAACGGGGTGCTTTTGCAGCAGTGGTGGCCCCCAACGGCCGCTGACGCGGTCGCCAGTCTGTGAGGCAACGTGCTGGGTGCGATAGCTGATGGTGCCGCCGAGTAACCACCAGGCGAGGGAAGTGCAGAGACCGATGATGACGATGGAGATGATGTGTGTGAGTTTCATAGTGATGGAATGCAGTGTTGGTGTGTGAGTTATTTAGTGGTGCGTTTGCGGTAGGTGATGCGGGCTTGGGGTTGTTGATCACGGCAGAGAGATTTGCGCAGATGAAGGCCGGGCTTGGGATCTGTGATGGCGTCGATGTTGCCAGTCGTGCTGAGGTCGTAGTAGTCAGGAAGCTGCACGGTCCAGTCGATCTGCCTGGCAAAGACAGGCGTCTGCGGCAGCGCGAGATCGATTTCACCTTCAGCCAACTGAAGGGCGGGCTGAGCGCTGGTGTAGGAAAGCTTGATCTCAGACTCCGCGCCGTCAGTTGTCGGCTCGGCGAGCGGGATGTCGAGCTGCGTGCCGTTTTGGATCAAGGGACGCGTGAGCGTGCCATTGACATGGCATTGCAGTAACTTGCTTTGCTCGGGCAAATGAAGCGTGAGCCTGATGGGCGAGTCATGGCGGGCGATGAGTGTGCCCTCAGTGAGCACGGAGCCGTCACGCACCACCTGCGTTGTGTAGGTGGCCGTGGAGATGATGGCTTCATCCGTACCGGTGATGACGGCGGGCGCTTTGGAGTCTGCCAACGTCAGTGTGACCGCGCCGCCGCTGGCTGGTAGAGCATGGCGGCATGCTGACATCAGTGTGGCAGTGCCGCCGGCATGCTGGACGCTGAGATGTCGGCCCTCTGGCAATGCCGTGGTCTCGATGGCGGCCACGGCGCTCGGTGCGGGATGCAGTGTGATGCTGGATGTGCCAACTGGCAGCGCAAAACTCAATTCCAAGCTCACCGGACCAGCTTTGCCGGTGATCAGACACAATTGATCATCCAAGACCACGATGCGCGCATCCGCCGGCTTGACACTCACCGCGCCCAAGGCGGCTCCTGCGAGCGGGATCGACTGCCATTGGTCGGAAAAGTTCTCCGCCTGCATCTGCGCGGTGATTTGAGCCGCCTGCCAATCGATGCGATACACCGCTGATAGCAGCGCGGCGGATACTGGCGGTGTTTTGCTCACCGTGACTGTCACAGCGGGCTGTGCGGCGGCTAGGAGCCGTTTCAGCTCGGCGTAGCTGATGCGGACTTCGCTGTCGTCGAGCTTTGGAGTATTGATTTGAGCCGGGGCAGCCATGGCGGCCACTGCGGCTCCCAGTAGGGAGAGGATCATGATTTTCATCGACCACATGCTGGAGTAGGCCTTTGAAGTCTTGATGAACCGCGTATGAAATGATCGTGAAAACACTCTGCCTCACCTGCTGCCTCGTCACCACCATGCCCGCCGCTGAACTTCCCTCCGAATATGCCGCTGCTTTGCCAAAAAGTTGTACTCAGGTGATCCATGTCGTCGCCAGCAACTCGCACGCGACCACCGCGCAGCTTTGGCTGCTCGAGCGCACTACCGCAGGCGTATGGAAAAGTGTGAGTGCACCTTTTCCAGTCTGCATCGGCCGCAACGGCCTCGCATGGGGTGCTGGAGAGCCCGCGCTGCCAGCTCCAGCAGGTTATCATATTAAGAAGGAAGGCGATGAATGCTCGCCTGCCGGCATCTTTCGCATCACACAGGCCTTTGGTGCCAAACCCAAGCCTGCTGGCATCAAACTGCCCTACATTCAATGCACCGCAGCCCACGCTGGTGTTGATGACGACAAGTCACGCTTCTACAACCAAATCGTCGATCGCACACAAGTTACCGTCGATTGGACCAGCGCCGAAACCATGATTCCCACCAACGGCTGCTATGAGCTCGGTGCCATCATCGCCCACAATCCGCGCAACAAGGCCGGACTCGGCTCCTGCATTTTCTTCCACGTCTGGCAGGGTGAAAACATTGCCACCTCTGGCTGCACCGCCATGTCTTTGATGCATCTGCGCCAAGTGCTGTTTTGGCTTGATCCAACCGCTGATCCACGTCTCATACAGCGCTAAATTATGCCGTTAAGGGCACTCCCGAAAACCGTTTTCACACGAGCAGATTTTATTATGCGAAAGTCATATTGTACTTACTCGAGTAAGCGTTACCTGGGCTCAGGCAAAGGAAGGCGAGAAGGTATTACGGTCGGAAATCTAGAAGCTCATGGCGTTATCGGCTAGACCCTAAAGGCGCTGCCACACAAGCACCATAAAAATGAGTATGGTATGTAAAAATTAAATTGATGAACTGGCTGGTGAGCGTAATTACCAAGGAGCGGATCGAGTGACTCCCATTTTAGGGGGGTTCTAACGCGCAACAAGACCTTTCAATGGCTGTTGCATCAAGGTTTCGAACAGACTCCTTAGAAAAGCCAAGTATTACAAAAAGGAATCAGACATGTCTCGACTTCCCTTGCTGCTTATCCTGAAGCCGCGCTCTACATGGATGGAACAATTCAAAGTGCGTTTTGAGTTAACAGAGAAGTAAGTATAAACACTCTCAATTAAAAGTGGACAACAGATCATCCATATGTAGAAGTGAAGAGTGCGTTACATCCTGACTAGATTTTTTACGTTCGCCCCTCACAATTCTAGTGAGGAGGTGATTATCTGTATGGTTGCGATATACGCTATGCTTGTCCTGGCGTCCGTCATGAGCGTATTTGCGGTCAAAACTGGTTTTGGAGCAAGGTTGGCATGGTTGCTGCTGATTTTATTTTTACCTATTCTGGGAATCGCTGCGCACTGCTTTGCCTGCCTCTATGCAGCGGACTACAACTTTCTAAAACAATTTGGATTTGCTCGATCAAAAAAAGTTGGAAAATTGTCGCTTGCTCAAGCGCATGCACCAATTAAAGACCCCTCCGCCAAAGAATAAAAGTAGGCACAGACTTCAAAAAATGACACCTAAATTACCAATTATAACTGCATTCGCTATTGTCTGTTGCATTGATTCCTACGGGCAAGATGCGGGCAGCAAGCCTTTTATGACAAGTGAAGGTCAGGGTTACTTCCCGACGCTGGCTGAATCTGCTCTCCTGCGTGGGGCAGAAAATTCTAGATCGCAAGGAGGTGGGATGTTCCAGGAGGGGCCTGATAATGCTGCGCAAGTAGCTACAGACCTGTTTCCATACAGCGATCCAACCCCTAATTATTATCAGAGAAATCCGAGTTTTTTTAAACCTCTGGATCAACTACTGGGTTGGGGAACCCAAAATGACGCTATAACTTACGAGTTGGATGCCCTAGATAATACTTCCTTAACTCTTGATGCTACTACTGGGTTTTTGAATCGTCGATATTCACCGGAATTGGCCATGGTAAAAGCTGGTCCTCTGTATTTGGATGTGCTTTGGGTGGGAACTGGTATTATTTGGTCGGATTTCAATGGGGCCCAAGCCACCATCAATAATAATGGAGAGAAAAACAGTGGTGACGGTGCAACGGCGTATGTTGATATTGGTCTGCGAGGTTTGGTGCGGTTCACTGATACCATATATTTCTCGGTTGTCGGGGATCTGATGTACCTCCCATTTGAGAATGAAATAGCGCTCAACTTTGGATATGGTAGGAATTTGGGGTTATCCACTCGATTTAATTACGCGGAAACTTTTGGTGCCTGGGATATATTACTCTTTGATGAATTTCAAGGCAGTCCTGGTCTAAACTGGGCTGGGCAAGCCACTAGAAATGGTGTGGATAGCGCAGGTCGCTATTATTACGGCGCTCAGAACAGTGGGAGGGCAAATCAATTTTTTGACCAAAGCTTTGTCTATTTTACAAATAGCTTGGGATTGCGGGCTTCGCGTTTGGTATTTAATAATCAGTGGCGCTTTGGTACAAATGTAGATCATATTGATTTTTGGAGGACTTTCTCATTTGAAAACCACCAGAAAAGAGACCACATCGGACTTTGGCTTGGTTATGAAGGGTCGCAAATTCCATTTTCACCGAGAATTGGATATGATTTGACCTCTTTTGACGGCTATAAGAGCCTCAGGCATAGCTTTTATTTGAATTTGAGTGGCAGGATAACCGAAAATATTTCTTGGGCCAGTAATGTTGGGACCGTATTTTCATCAGGACCAGCCGCGGGATTCTCACAGCCGATTGTATGGGACGCTCAGCTTTCGCAGGTTGTAACTAATAGCCTATCGCATTGGGTTCTGTTCGGAGAAAACTTATTCGATAGTCAATTATCTAATGAGCAACAATTGTCGAGATTTGTTAGCTACGGCGTTGATCAACGCATTGGAAGAACGCTTCAAGCTACTGCATTTGCTCAATTTAGTGATAGAGAGACTCAGATTCCGGCAACTGGTACCACCAATAATGCAGGGAACGGCAATACAAGATCCCGCAATGCTTTTGGAGTGACAATGAATTACCACCCGCTGGATTTTACCAGAATTTCAGCATCAATGTTATATCAAATGACAGAACAATCAGGTCCTGCCACTGATAGCGATATATGGATTTATCGCGTTGATGCTTCTCAGCAATTGGGGCTTCGCTTGACTGCTTTGTTATTCTACCAATTTGAAGAACAAAAGGCGAATCGCGCGTTTAACGAGCATGTAGTCGGCTTCTCGCTTCGACGCTACTTCTAACCTATTCAATTTTATTGCACTACTCTTCGTTCTACTCCACATTTAGACCAAACACCAAAACCTCAACAAGAAATGAACACCAAAAACAAAACAAAATCGACATCGTTTGCCAATAAGGCATTGGTTACCTCAATGCTGCTTTTGGCAGTGAATGGTAAGTTGAACGCTGGTGACGATAAAGCGCCTATTGCACAACCTGGTGCCTTACAAACGAATAAGGACGCACCTGCAGATTTCCACAAGTATTTCGGACAGCGAATAAACTCATGGAGGGATCGTGAACGCCAAATTGCAAAAATCGATCTTGATTCCGACATGAACCAAGATGGCGTGTTAAGTAATACAGACCCTGCTGACGGTGGTGGTTTTGAAGCAACGCCTCCAGGTCAAATTTTGGGTAAAGGAGAGATGACCCGTGTTGTTATCAGGTTACTTCCTTATCGCGTTGACTTTGATGGCGAAGTAGTTGTAACATTGGAGGTTGAGGGTATTAATCGTAGTGATAAATCTGGCGAGTTTGGCAGTTTGGATGAAGAAATTGCTTCTACAGGTCATATCCGTGTCTATCGCGACAAGGATAAGAAAAGCCTGCTGCTTGATTCTAGCAATCCAGCCAAGCGAGTTGTTGAATTTTCAACTCAATACAAGACCTACCCGTATAATCTGCCGATTACTGTTCCTCGTTATGTCTTCGTCGAGGGCTTGAAGACCTCTTCTACATATACTGGAGATATACGGCTTTTACTAACGGTGTCTCATCGTGGACCTAAAGGATCAAATGAAGTTGCGGAAGCGCAAGACGTTTCTGGTAAGGCACCTGCTCCAATTGAAGGGCAACCAGCTAAAATACAAATCAAAAGCTTCCGCACTAGTTTTGACCATATTCTATTCACGGTTCAAAACGAACCAAGGTTTAAAGAATTCATCAATAACAACAATGAGGGTGTTTGGATAGCTCCGGCTGGAAAAAAATACTAGAAATCTTGGAGACTTCACTACAAGTTGTTATTCATATTTCTATGCTACAACCAATTCCAAGAAATCCGCAATTGTGCTTTGATCTAATTAAATGATTCATGTATTTGGTCGTTGTTTGCCACATTTGGCTATTTTAGTCAGTTTGCTGCCGTCATGCAATTCTTCTGGTCCAATTTCTGGTGATTTACCTCCAATTTTACAGCCAGTAAAACACGTTCAAAATGCAATTCCCTCTGATAGATTCGTGCCAGGTGATAACTTGGAACTATTCGTCAAAGAGGACAGCACACTCAATAGCAGTTACCCGGTTAGAGATGGTGGATACATAGTTATTCCTCGAGTAGGTCGGATTCAAGTGACTGGGCTTACCCGCTCGGAGGCTGAAAAGCTGGTTAAAGAATCGCTGAAAAAAACACAACTTACAGAGGCAACTGTGCTAGTGGAGCGGACGAGTAAAAACGCTTTGCTATCTGGCTCTCCTGGGTCGTCTATTTCCGTCCCTAAACTAATGATATATGTAACTGGTGCTGTATTGCATCCAGGAACCCATTATGTTCCGCTAACTGAAGGCCGATCACTGGGGATGTATGAAGCAATTTTAATAACTGGAGGATTGGCTAGACTCGCTCAGGATCAAAAAGTTGAGCTTATGCGTGTTGATTCCTCAGGGCGTAGGCACCGAGCTGTCTTTGATTTACGCAAGGTGCGAGATGGTGCGGCTTCAGACCCGCCGGTCGGTGCTGGTGACATAATTCATGTGCCTGAAAAGGTATTTGGTTTTTGAATATACTTATTCGTGTGAATGAGAACGTGTTTCTTCGTTTTGGAGCCGCGCTGAGCTAAAATTCTTTCATTACTGTAATAGACACTCCAACTTAGAACCATGGCTTTAAAGCAGTCAATAAAACAGAAAGCTTCAAAGGCTGACGGTGCAAAATTTATACGCGCAGTTCTTGAATTAGAAGACTACTGGCGGCTCATGATCATCCTTTTTGCATCTGGCTTGCTGGCTGGTTTGTTGGCTTATGCATATGCAAGGCCTACCTATTCATCTAATTCCATCATTAGAATAAATCAATACGTTGACAGCACCAAGGTGGCTCAAGGGATTTCTTATGGTGATAGGCTTCTCTTCAGGACGCTTGTCAAGCAGTTGAGCAGTGGGACATTGGTTTTAGAAGCTGCCAAAAGTCTCAACCTAATTGGGGAAAAGACAACAAATAAAGAACTGGTTGGTGGCCTAATTCCGTCGATTAGCATCGATCTAATTGATGACGCGCATATTGAGCTAGCAATCTTTAGTTTTGAACCGCGTGTCGTGCGTGAGCTACCAAGGGCATTGACCGAGCAGTATGAATTGAACAAGGTTTCCATGAGAAACGAATTTCGAAACAAGGCCATCAAACGATATATGGATGAAATGGCTTTTGTTAGAGCAAAGGTTTCAGAGCAATTGGACATAAAGCAAAAGTTTGAAGAGGAAAGTTCGCTAGCGAATGCGCAAATTGAACTCGAGAGGCTTAGCAATGTGCCTGTTGATCTTATTCGGCTCCGTTACCGAAAAGAGGAAATGGAGCGGGTAAAAGGAATCTTGGACAAACAAGGTGTCGAATTAGGTGTTATTGGGCAACTCTCGCTTTTGACTAGTATGCCAAAGGTATCAGAGGATCGTTTGAGCGCAGGAAGCATTGTCAAACAGCAGGTGTCGCCATTTACTTTTCAAAGCCCAGTAGCAACAAAGGCGCTCACTCAAGTTGTTGTTCAACCTGACATGGTCGATGGTATCGAACCATGGAGGGAGCTCGAGAAAAAGAAAAGATCGGTAGAAGAAAATATGAGAGTCACAAGAGTTAAATTTCTTGATGATCACCCTGAAATGATAAAACTAAAAGAGGAACTAAACGTAGTTTCATCTGCTTTAGAATTAGAGCTGGAGGTAGCACGAAAGGCTTTTAGTTTGGAATTTGCTAGGACATCTGAAATGCTTGTTAATCTTGAGGGTAAAATGCCTGATTACCACAAAGCAAACAAAACTTTTGACGACAAAAAAATGGGTTACGATTTAATGAGCAAAGGGCAACTCGCTTGGGATAAAGCGTATGAACAACTTAGCCAGCAAATTGAGGGGCTTCGTTTTGGTAATGATGCAGGAAGTGTCAATCTGGAGTTCAAGGGCTTTGTGAATATTCGTAGCGAACTACCAGTTTCACCAAGTAGATCGCAGCTTGCAATGTTGGGCTCTCTTCTTGGTCTTGGCCTGGCTTTTGGTGCTCCTCTTCTACTCGTTAAACTCAGCACAACCGTTAGCAACCTTAATGAGTTTGCTGAGAGTCTCGGCATTCTTGGAATTGGCATTGTTCCGCTTACTGATCCCAAAGTTCTTGAGGAACTAAATCGTTCGCCCACTGTTGATGCCACTGTCCCGAATGTCCTTTTGGAAAATTTTAGACTTATTAGAAGCAGTATTTTACTCAATAGAAGTCCAAAAGGGGATGCCAAAGTAATTATGGTCACAAGCGCAAGACCAAGCGAAGGCAAGACTACGGTATCTTCAAACATTGCTTGGGCTTTTTCGTCTCTCGGGGACCGAACATTGTTAATAGATTGTGATTTAAGACGCGGACGTGTTCACGAAGCTACTGGCTGTTCAAATCAGCCTGGTATGACTGCACTATTAACTGGCAGAGCACTCCTAGTTGATTGTATTCAAAAATCACCAGCTGATAATTTGTGGCTGCTTCCTCGTGGACCTGTGCTGCCCGGGACGACTGAGTTGCTGAACACTGGCGTGTTTTCGGGCATACTTGACCAACTTAAAGGTCAGTTTGACCGCATTATTTTAGATACCCCGCCAGTGTTGGGTTTGAGTGAGACGACCTTTTTGCAAAATCACGCAGAAGGAATAGTGATGGTAGTCAGGGCGAATTCCACCCCAAGAAAGGACGCAGAGGATGCCTTTTACACTTTGGGCAAATTAGGAGCGCACTTCTACGGTATGGTTCTAAACGGAGTTGATTTCCAAAAAAGATCCAACCATTTCAACTATTACTACTACTCAGCCAGTTACTATGAGGCAAACTGGGATGAGGATCCAACGGTAACCAAACCGATATCCAAAAAAAGTTGAAGCTTCTTGCTCATCATTATGATCGCCTGTTGAGCTGGCTTCGCATTGGAACGCCGACTTGGTCTCGCGAGGGTCTTGTTGCTGACCGTCGTGTGGCGAGAGCAGCCGTTTAGTTCGAAGATGGCGTCCTGCTGGCCGTTGGCCTCGGTCTTGATGTGAAGACGGAGAGAGTTTTGCCTTCTTCTAAGCTGATGTGGATGTTTTGTAAACGTCACGATAACGACCATGGGATCGAGCTTGGAGAGGGGCGCGTGGGGCAGCGGGGATGTCCCACGTTATGGACAACCAACTCACGATTTTGAAACGGGACGCACACGGTCGTGTGCGCAGCACGGCTGAGGCACGGGCGGAGGCTGTTGCCGAGTTTCGGCGCAGCGGGCTTTCTGCCTCCGCTTTCGCCCATCTGAGACATGTAGCTCTGACTTTTGTGACCTATTTGACCAGACCCCAATCTTTTAACAGCGTCCTGGATGCAGGTTGAAAGCAACACCATTCCAAAGGGTCCGATCCACTTAATCCTGCAAAAGTCGAACAGCACCTGTGTTCCCGGTTGTAGAGAGGAAATAAGCCTCGAAAACTCAAGCGCGCTTTCCAGATCGACTCCACTTGGGGACACTATCTTTTTCATATGAAGCGTTCATTGAACGATCACTTCACCAGCCTCACCAGCAAATCCTTGCTCTCGACGCTTTCGCCGATCTTGACGCAGATTTCGCTGACGGTGCCGGCACCGGGGGAGGCGACGGCGGCGAACATCTTCATGGCTTCGAGGGTGGCGATGGTGTCGCCTTCTTTGACCTTTTGACCGACGCTGACGGCGATGCTGGCGACCATGCCGGGCATGGGGGCACCGACTTGAGTCGGATCGTCATGATCTTACTTGGTTTTGTAGACGGCGAACTTCGCGAGGGCCTTGTAGGTGACCGTCGTGAGGCGCGGGTAGCCGTTTAGCTCGAAGATGGCGGACTGTTTGACGTAGG
>JANOBP010000433.1:0-12982 GCA_031411715.1 Verrucomicrobiaceae bacterium
GGCGGCATGGCACCTGCGGCAGCACCTGCTCCTGCTGCTGGAAGCGATCCGTTTGGAGCCCCTCCCGCTGGCGGCATGGCACCTGCGGCAGCACCTGCTCCTGCGGCTGCAAGCGATCCATTTGGTGCCCCTCCTGCCGCTGGAATGGCTCCCGCCGCTGGCGCGCCTGCTGCGGGCACTCCTGCCGCTCCCAGCACTGCTGATCCTTTTGGTGCGGCACCACCTGCTGCCCCTAAGCCTTAATTTGTCCACCATTCTGTCTTCCAACGCCCTATCTTTCCTGCCATGATCAAGGTCCTTTTCATTCTCACCATCCTGATTACCGGTGTTGCAGCCGTATTCGCCTTTAAAAACGGCCGCGAGTTTGCCGATGTCCGCACCCGTATCGCTACTACTAACGGAGATATCGCCCGTGAAAAGGTAGCCGACGCCGCTTTGGTAGCGGAATGTGCCAAGATCTCTGGCGAGGTCGCCAAAGTGAAAAGTGACCTCGACGTCGAGCAAGAGAAGCTCAAGCAGAACAAGAACCGTCTGGTTCTCGCCGAAAGTGATTACAAGCGTGTACAAGACGAACTGGACGTCAAAGTGAAGAAGAAGGTCGAATTGGAGGACCAACTCAAAGATCTGCCCGTCGGAGTGAAGCCAGAAACCATCGCGGAAGACATCAACCGCATGAAGAAAGAAAAAGCTGACCTCGAAGGCCAAGCGCTGATTAAAGCTGACGAAGTGAAGAAAGAAGAAGCCAAGATCGCAGATGCGCAGACCCGCCTCAATCAAGTCACTCAGAAGATCGAAGACCGTCGCAAACTCTTCGAGCGCAATGCCATGCAGGCGCGTGTGGTCGCCGTGAATCCTGATTGGGGATTCGTCGTCATCGACGTTGGTGAAAGCGCTGGTATTACAGAGTCCACCAAACTGCTCGTGACGCGCAATGCACAAACAGTCGGTAAAGTCAGTGTCATTAGTGTCGAGGGTGGACGCACTATTGCGACCATCGTCCCTGACGCTTTGGTCAATGGAGCCACTATCGCACCAGGCGACCGTGTGATCCTCGAAAACCTGACTGCTGGACAATAACCTTTGCCGCCAATTGCGGATCGATGCCTGTGAAAACGAAACTCCTCCTTTCCCTTCTCGCACTCGTCACTGTTTTGAGTTCATGCTCATCGGATGAGCCCAAGCGCAAAAAAGTCGTCGGCCCCGATGACAGCTCTCTGAGCAAGATGGCTTGGAATCGTCCGCGCTCTTGGGAAGGTACCGCCAAATACGGTCCGATGATGCCACAGAGCCGATAAACGGCTAAACCTGCTCCAGCACGACTGTGCTGTTCTCGTTCTTGACGCGGCGATAAAAACAAGATGTGCGCTTGGTATGGCAGCAGCCGCCGCCATGTTGTTTGACCCGCAGCACCAACGCATCCTGATCACAATCAGTACGGATCTCGACAATTTCCTGGAATTCGCCACTCGTCGCACCTTTGTGCCAGATGGTGCTGCGACTGCGGCTCCAATAAACTGCCTGTCCGATCTCAAGAGTCATCCGTAACGACTCCGCGTTCATATAGGCAAGCATCAAAGCCTCGCCCGAGACAGAATCCACCGCCATGGCCGGGATCAGCCCGTGCTCATCAAACTTCGGAGCAAAACGCAACCCCTCCTCGATGGCTTCTTTTGAATCACGGGTGGCAAAGATGATGGATGAGGCGGTCATGGACCACCATGCTAGATCGACCACACTCTTTTTCAATGCCCAGTGCGTTTACTCATACTTCAACTGCACCGTGGCCGTGCAGGCGGCATCAGCGGCCACGCGGAGCCAGCGCGCTTGAACCGCAGGCTCAAATGACAAGCTCGATGCTTCTCCTGGTGACACTTCCCGGCGCTGGTAGGTCACCCATAGGCCGGTGCCGGTCAGGTCGAGCTCGATGTGGAAGCTTACAGGCTCGTTTTGGTCGTGACTCAATGTCAGAGTGCGTTTGTCATAGCCCCACATCAGGTAGGCATCACTTTTGACGCCAGCATTGACCTTTGTCGCTCTCCAAGGACCGCCTTCACCGCGTGGCTTGCCGAGTTTCCACAGATCATCGATCGCTCCCGCCCAGAGAGCGGCTTTGCCATCATCGCTGCGGATGATGTGCTTACCAGCCTTGGTATCCGGCTTGATGCCGCTCATCAAAAACAGGCCGCGATAGCCGCCAAAGTCCGTCACGCGCAGATCATGCGAACAAATCGGACGCAACTTCGCAAAGCCATCTGCATTCTCAGCCGGCAGCTCATAAAACGTCCCACAAGCGCTCAGCATGTCGCGCTCCGTGGCGACTTCACGACAAACCCGCAGTTCACCGGCATTCGTTGCGACATCAAAAGCCCTCGAAGCACGCGGCAGACGCCAGCGGCGGCCACGATCATCGACCACGAGAACACTGGCCTCGTCGAGCGTGATGACGTTTTTCGGGATAGCGACGGCTTTTTCGACAAACGCCTTCGCTTGAGCGTCCTCGACGCGTTTCAGTGCTAAATCGGCTCCCATCTCGTAATAGCCGTCTCTCGTGGCCAAACTCAGCGTGCGCTTGTTTTCGCCGCGTGGACGAAAGAGCCCGGTTTGGGCGTTGGCATCACCGATTCGGCTCACACCGTCGAAAATAGCATCTGCGGTGTTTGCGCGGGTATCACCGTTCGTCAGCGTGATAACGACACTGAAGTCTTTCGAGTCCTTTGTGGACTTCACGCGCAGCCATTCATTGTCACCGCTGACGTCCTCGCGTTCCGATTCACCGGTGGCGTGGTCGATGCGCCACACGCTGCGGTGCTTCCAGCCCGCAACGAGGAAAGGATCGGACATGTCGCCCGCTTTGACACTCTCATGCAACCACACCGCGCCGCTGGCATGCGCAGGTCCGAGTTTGTCCGGAGTGTCAGTGCTGGTAAACCACAGATTGCTCTGCGACTGCCCTACGCTGTCGATACCACCCTTCACCTTGCGCTTGTTCAGAAACTCCGACTTCGCTGAATCATCGCAACCGAAGACAAGACGATCACTCCAGCGGGTGAAGTCGCCGATGACTTTCATGTAGGCACTGCGGGGACGAATGCCACTCGTGTTCGCAGCAGAAAAAGTCTTTGGGAAGCTCCAGAACGCGCCGTGCATCGTCATGAGCAGGTTTTCTTCGCCAATATCGCGAATGCGCGGCCATTCGGTGTTCCAGCCGTGGGCACCATCGTAACTATGACTGACCTTGGGAAGGCGGAAGGACTGCCATTTGCCGCCATCGAGCAGCATGAGGATAAGCGACTTCGCATCCCAGCCAATGCTCCACACAGGGGCGTTCACATCGCTGCCGCGAATGCCGCCAGGACCGGTGACTTCGGTGAATTGATTCCGCCGCACGAGCTGCCAGTCTTTGTCCTTTGGTTGCCATTCCGCGAGAGCACCGCTCGGCGTTGTTGGATCCGTGAGCACCCGTTTGTCGTGATCGCCGTTGTTCGCATAGATCAGGCGGCCTTGAGATGAATACAGGCCTTTACCGTGATAGCCGGGCAGGCTTGAACCATACTGCGCCAACCTCGAGACATCGGTGACGCCTTTCTTGATGCCGTTGCCATCACGGATCAAGCCGGTGACCTCCAGCGTCTTCACATCCAGCTCGTAGAGTCCTTCCTCCATCGTCGCATAGTAGATTTTGCCTGCGGGATCGGTCAGATGCCGCGCATTGCCGGTCAAACGGCCCGGCATCACCTGCGACGGAATCGCTCGCACCTTCCGTTCCGCGTCGATGGCATACGGCCCGATGAAAAGCTGCTGCGACTCTGGATGAATCATGCGGTTCGCTGGCGTGCCACCGATGCTTTCCGGTCTCACTATTTGCGTCAACTCAGGCGTGATCTCGTAGAGCTTATCGCTCGATCCAAACGGCAAATGAGGCCCGTAAGTGATCACCCAAAGTCGATCCGCCCATGGGACCACGGCTCCGGTGCCGCACTCGCCTTCGTTGTTAAACATCGCCAAGCTCGGATAGATGCCACTAATACTACGAGGCTCTTCTGCGAGGGCGATGGTTGTGAGAACGACGAGTGCAAGGAGGCAGGCTTTCATCGCTAAAGCAAAGCCAGTTCGCCTCTGCTGGCAACCCGGCCTCGTTATACTGGATTGAAATCACTTATATCCGCCTCAAAGCTATTCGATGACCAAAACGATTCCCGCCGATACTTGGCGCAGCCTACATCGTGAGTGGCTGTGGGTTTATCGAGGTCCGGTGCCCAAGTGTGGCGTGTGGTCGGCTGAAATCTCGGTCCCGCATGGTGTTTTCTTTGTCGAGCACGGGGAAGTGCGCATCCGTGCCAATGGCGAAGAGGTTATTGTTCCACGAGGCGGTGCCTATTTCTCAGCAGTGGGGCTTCGGCAACATTGGTTCGCTCAAAACACCCTGCTTCTATCTGTCGGCTTCCGCTGCACTTGGCCTGATGGCACACCGCTCTACCGCACCGGCCTCAATCTCGGTGCTAAACAACCCAAGTTGCGTCATGCCACGCTGGAACTCTTCCGCCGCGTTCACCGTGGCAAAAATCTGTTGGCTACCGTGAAGCCGTCACACCTAGTGCTCAAGCGCTCATGGACTGGGCCACTCATGAAGCGGCTTTTGCCACGTGGTTCGCCATTTATCTCGAATCGCTGCAATTCCTTGGCTTGAGACCTGAATCACACGCTGGAAAGAGCCGCCGTCATGTCGATCAACTCACCGCATGGTTAAACGCACTGCCGCTCAGTGAAAAAACGCCCTCTCTGCCACCTGGATTCACCGTTGGCCTGCGCCGGGCAGAACAACTGCTCCAGCAACAACTAGGCATCGGCCTGCGCGCGTTTTCAGAACGCCGCCGTCTCAATGCGGCGCGTGAGCACATCCTCTCCGAGCAAAGTAGCCTCAAGGAAATCGCCTTCATGCTTGGTTTTCGATACGCCTCTCACTTCACTGCATGGTTCCGACGTCATACTGGAAATTCACCCTCTGCGTATCGTAAGGGAGGTGGTATTGCATGACGCATGCATCGAAACGATTGTTCATAGCCACAGCGGTCGTTTGATGAGGCATGCGCTTTCTTTTCCTGCTCCTCACCGTCTCAGCATTCGCTGAAGATCGCGTGCTCATCGAAAACGGATCCAGCCGCTACGAGATTGTCACGGCTGAGGACTCGAATCCGGTGACGATGCTCGCAGCGCGGGAACTGCGCACTTGGATCAAGCAATCCACGGGCGTGGAACTGCCACTGGTAAGTGCCGCAGCGCCGGAACGGCATCACATCTTCATAACGCAGGACTTAGCACTGAAAGCCGAGGGTTATCGGCTGAAGACGATCGGAGCAGATATTCACATCTCCGGGCATGACGTACAGCGCGGCTCCTTGCAACCGAAGCGCGTCAGCGGCACGCAGACAGGATCGCTCAGCGGCGTGTGCGACTTTTTAGAGCGCTCGTTGGGCATTCAGTTTCTCTGGCATGACAAGCTTGGCACCATCGTGCCGAAACATGAACGTGTGGTCGTGCCTGATCTCGATATCGACACGGCACCGACGTGGTCCTATCGACGCGTTGCCTACTCCCCCGAGGACAAATGTGCGGATGACATGTTTGCACGGCGTTTGCGTCTCGGGCACAGCCACACGGTCTCGCACAGCCATTCATGGTTCCAGATCATACCGGTGGAGAAATATGGAAAAGAGCACCCAGAGTGGTTCGCTGAGATTGATGGCAAACGGAAGACTGAGTACTACATGGAGCATCACGGTGGACAGGTTTGCACCACGAATGAAGAAGTGATTGAGGTTTTTGCCAAGGCGGCCATCGACTACTTCAGCAATCATCCAGAGCGTGACATGTTTTCGCTATCACCGAATGACGGTAGTGGCTTTTGCACCTGTGTGAAGTGCAAGGCTTTGGATCAGGGTGCGAGCCTCACGGACCGGCTCAACACCTTCTACAACGCCATTGCAGAGCGCGTGTCGAAGGTACACCCGACGAAGCTGCTCGGTGCCTACGCTTACAGCTTTTATCGCGAGCCACCGGTGAAGGTGAAGCCGCATCGAAACCTCTACATCGTGCATGCAACGAATACAGCCTTCCATCAAGGTGTGGGCTGGAAGGAAGAGCACGTGATGGAGCAGCGGTGGCGTGCCGATGCAAAACATCTCGCAAAGTATGACATCTACTACTCGCCAGACTCGTCGTTGAACCTCATCGCACCCATGACGCAGCATCTTGTGGAGCGAATCCGTGCCGAATCGAAGATCGGCATGGAAGGCGGCTATCTCTATATGGGCCAGAGCTACGAGCAACTCGGCGCGGGGCACTGGCTGATGGCGCGGCTAATGTGGGATGCCGATGCCATGGTAAATGCCGCAGACTACTACCGCACGCTCTATGGAAAGGCCGCGTCGCATGTGCAGGCCTACTACGATTTACTGGAGTCATGTTTGATCAAGGCGAAGCACTCACCTCTCGACACGAGCATTGCCGCCGTTCGCGTTGCCTTGAGAAAGCATCCCGGACTCGGCTCGCCCGCCTATATTCTTTCTGCGTATGAACCTGTGCTCGATAAAGCCTCGAATCTCATCGACGCAGCAAAGGCCAGTGAGCTCAGCGCTGACGAAACAGCGCGTTTGCAACGTCTCATTGACCAGCATGAGCTGCTCACCACCACCGTGCGCGGTATGTTCGTCGCTGCGCGATTGGAATCTGGTGCACAAAGCAGCATCAAGGACGCCAAGCCATTGCTCGCACTCATTGAGCAACGTCAGAAGGTGCGCGAGCGGATCAAAACCTACGCGCCGAGCCTCTGCGCCAATCTTAATCTGGGCGATGCCGCTGAGACACAAGCCATCTCCCCAAATGGACCGCTTGCTCAGCTCGCGCGCAGTTTGCTCGCCGGCAAGAGCATCGTGCGCAGCTTGAAACGCGATGATTATCGTTGGTCAGGCGATGGAGGTGCGACCATCGCCGCCGAAGACGACCATCTGCATGTGTTGGTGCCTGATAGCGGCTCAGGATCGATCACTTTTGCCATCGAAGCCAAACCCAGCACGAGCTACCGCATTACACACAGGCACTGGAATGACCCCGCGCCGATCAAAATCATCACCACTGACGATGCCGACGCCAAAACACGCGGCGAACCACCCACCGCCCCGAGAACGCGAGTTATCTTCCGTGATGCAAAAGGGAAGGCTATCACGCGCAATCAATGGAGCGGTGTAGGTGCGCACGAGTTCATTAAAGAATGGCACACCTTCCCGCACTTCTTCCTCACTCCCGCTGAAACGAAAAGTATCAGCTTCACAATTTTTCTACAGCACCCCGGTGTCTATTTGATCAAGGATGTGAAGGTTGAGGAGCTTGGTTTTTGATTGCCATTATTCATGCGAATATCACGAATGAAATGGAACCGCCTCGCCGAGTACTCGAGAATCACAAAATCGACGGCTAACTGCCAAATTGCATTACCTCACGCCACATGAAACACATCATCCTCGTCCTCTTCCTCGGCTTCATCACCACAGCACCCGCCGCGAACATCGTCATCATGGTCGTCGAGGATCCCAACAACTATGAAGCACCGCGCACCATGCGTGACTTCGCCGAGAAGCAACTTAAGCCGCTCGGCCATCAGGTGAGCATCATTGAAGGCGACAAGCCGCAACCGCATCACTTTGCCGGACTCGTTGAGGCGTTGAAGGATGCTGACCTGCTCATTCTTTTCTCACGCCGTCGTTTTCCACCGAAGGATCAAATGGCCGCCATTCGCGCTCACCTTGAAGCAGGCAAACCACTCCTCGGCATCCGCACCGCGAACCACGCTTTCATTCCAAAGCCCAATGAGGTCGTCGATCCGAGCCTGGTGCCCTGGCCGGAGTTCACCGTCGAGGTTCTCGGCGCACCCAATACTGGCTACGAAACCAAAGGCCTGCCCTATACCGTCAGCATCGCCCCTGGAGCTGAAAACAGCCCGCTACTCGCTGGAGTGAATGCAGCGAACATCCTCGGCCATCAGTCGCTATACAAAGTGCTCCCACTCGCTGCTGATGCCACGCCGCTACTCATCGGCACTGACAAAACCGATACGTCCCCGCCCATGCCCGTTGCCTGGACACGCAGCTACGGAGCAAACAAAGCCCGCATCTTTTACACCAGCCTCGGCGCACCAGAGGACATGGAAATCGCCGATGTGCGCACGCTGCTGGTGAATGCAGTCAACTGGAGTCTCAAACCATGAAGCCTATCCTCGCTCTCTTACTTCTCTCACTCCCGCTGCATGCCGCCAACCTCTGTGCTGGAGCGGCCAAAGTGGACATCACCGACCGCACGGGGCCGGTGAATGATCCATGCTATGCGAAGGCGCTCGTCTTGAAGAGTGGTGAAACGACCGCGGTGCTCATCACGGTGGATGCAGTGGCGATTGGTGAGATCGGGCGCATTGGCAATGGCTTCCTCGCGACGGTGCGTGGTGCGTTGGAGAAGGACTTGGGCATTCCGCCATCGAATGTGGTGATCAATGCGAGTCATTGTCATGGCGTGGTGCGTGCTGATACAGCGCTACTTGTGGTGCAGGTGGTGAAGGACGCGGTGAAGAACATCGACTTCGTCAAAGTCGGTGTAGGCACAGGCAATGAGAGCCGGATCAGTGAGAATCGCCGGTTGAAGATGAAGGATGGCAGTGAGGTGGACATGCGCCGCGCTTACTCGATGCCGCGTGATGAAGATGTGGCCAGCGTGGGGCCGATTGACCCGCAAGTCGGGCTTGTTCGGCTTGATCGCGAAGATGGGAGGCCGTTGGCAGTGATCTATAACTTCGCGTGTCATCCGATCATGAATCCGCCGAGCAAGGGCAACTCCGCCGATTATCCAGGCTTCGCTTCCAAAGTCATCGAAGAGGCTACCGGCGCGATGGCGTTTTTCATCCAGGGCTGTGGCGGCGATATCAATCCGGTCCGATACAAAGAAGTCACGCGGCCTGCGGATGCCGAACCACTCGGCACCATGCTCGGAGCGACCGTTTTGGCCGCGATTCGCCAAATCGAAGTCAAAAACAACGACGTGCTCAAGGTGAGCAATGAAGTCGTTTCTGTGCCAAGAGCTGCGGATTACGAAAAACGCATCTCAAACCTCGAAACGGAGCAAAAGACGCTCCTGGCGGCTTTGAAGCCCACCAACGTCAATTTCAAAGCCTTCCTGCCCTTGCTGCTCGAGCAAAAGCTCTGGCCCGATTTCCCGTCGCATCACTCGCAGAGCTATCTGCAC
This sequence comes from Verrucomicrobiaceae bacterium, assembly GCA_031411715.1. GTDB lineage: Bacteria > Verrucomicrobiota > Verrucomicrobiia > Verrucomicrobiales > Verrucomicrobiaceae > Prosthecobacter. The sequence goes on from JANOBP010000433.1 coordinate 9,286, forward strand.
GATCAGGCACTCGAAAAGAAGGCCATTTCGCAACTCGATGCCGACAACAAGGCGCTCGTCGAAAACTACCTCGCCAACATCCAGATCATGGAACGCCTCACGCGGCTGAACACAAACCATGCGCTGCTTAAAAAGCACCTCGCCGAGACTCAAGCCGCTTCCAAGCCCACGCTCGATGTCGAGGTGTGCGGCCTGCGCATTGGTGATTTCAAATTGGTGACCTTCCCCGGCGAACTCACCGTGCAAGTTGGCCTGAACATCAAGAAAGCCGCTGCTGATCCAAGCGCTTTCGTTGCTGGCTACACCAACGGCTACATCTACTACACGCCCACGGTGACTCAGCGAAACAACAGCGGCTATGCGCAGGAAGATTGCGACACGCTCGTGGCTCCCGAGTGGCAGAAGATCTTCGAAACGAAGGCGATGGAGATTTTGCAGCAACTCTCACGCTGATCGGTGTTTCATGGAGCACCCGCCATGAAGACAAAACTCATCACCACACTCTGCCTGTTCAGTGTCATCGCACTTGCGAAGGAAAAGGGCATCGACAGCGAGCGCTTGATGACTAAGGACACAAATAAGGACGGCAAACTCTCCAAAGAGGAACTCGGCGACAAATTGTGGCAACGCATGTCCGGTCAGGACGCGAATAGCGATGGGGCTCTCGATGCGAAGGAAGTGGAGGCCATGCTGGCAAAAGGCAGACGCGGCAGAGAAGAGCAAGCACGGCCCGGTGGTGCGAACATGGCTTTCCTGCTCAAGGAATTCAAAGCCACCAACGGGCAGACCATGCGCTACAGTCTCTTTGTTCCCACAGAAAAGACCGAAGCTCCGCTGCCGCTCGTGCTTTGCCTCCATGGGGCTGGCGGCAACACGGATGCCGCCAACCTGCTCGCATCCGCAGAGATGCAGAAGAAGCACCCATGCATCGTCATGGCCCCAGCGTGCGGTGACAGATCGGCGCGATGGGCGAAGGGCGAGTTTCGCGGTGGTGAAGGACGTGAGGTGATGCCGGAGCTTATCGAGACACTCGATGCCGTGATCGCCGAGACAAAGGCGGACACCGCCCGCATTTACATCACCGGCCAGTCGATGGGTGGCATGGGCACTTGGGGCGCGATTGCACATCACGCGCAAAAATTCGCCGCTGCCGTGCCAGTGTGCGGCATCTGGCAGACGGAAGACGCCGCCAAGATGAATGGCGTAGCCATCTGGGCCTTCCACGGCGACAAGGATGAAGCCGTGCCCGTCACCGGCTCACGCGACATGATTGAAGCGCTCAAAAAAGCCGAGGTGAAGCCGGAATCGAAGTACACTGAGTTTCCCGGCGTGGGACATGGCAGTTGGGGGCCCGCTTATGAAAAAGCGGAGCTGTGGGACTGGATGTTTGCGCAGCGAAAAACGAAGTCATTGTGACATGAATGCTTGCCAGAAGTTCTGGCCATCACTTAGCATGGAGATGTGATTCATCATCCTTCTCCTAATGCCGCTACTGAAGCGGAAGTCATCGATCAGTTCATTTTGCGCCTTGTGGGATTGCGAGAGCAACTTGGTTCGGTGATTGTGGGGCTGGAGGATGTGGTGGAGCAGATTCTCATCACGATGTTGTGCCGAGGGCATGCGATTCTTGAGGGCGTGCCGGGTCTGGCCAAGACGCGGCTCATTTCGACACTGTCGGAGCTGCTGGCGCTGGATTTTCGGCGCGTGCAATTCACGCCGGACCTGATGCCGGGAGACATCACGGGCAGCGATGTGCTGCAGGAGGATCAAACGACCGGGCAGCGTGTGTTTCACTTCATCGAGGGGCCATTGTTTGCTCACATCGTGCTGGCGGATGAGATCAATCGCACGCCGCCGAAGACGCAGAGCTCGCTGCTGGAGGCGATGGAGGAGCGGCAGATCACCGTGGGCGGGAACAGCTATGCGCTACCCAATCCATTCTTCGTACTGGCCACGCAGAATCCCATCGAGCAGGAGGGAACGTATCCGCTGCCTGAGGCGCAGCTTGACCGCTTCATGCTGAAGGTGGTGCTGGGTTATCCGACGCTGGAACAGGAGATCGAGATCGCACGCCGGGCGACGACGCATTACTCGGTGGCATTACAACCGGCGCTCGGTGTGGAAGACATCCTGGCGCTGCAAAATGCCGTGCGCGGTGTGCTGGTGGCCGACCATGTGTATGAAGCCGCTGCAGCGTTGGTGAGAATGACGCGGCCAGCCGAAGAAATTGCCACGGCGTATGTGCGTGAAAATGTGGCCTGGGGTGCGGGACCGCGTGCGACGATCTGTTTGGTGCTGGCGGCGAAAGCGCGTGCGGTTTTGCATGGTCGCAGTCATGCAACGACTTCGGACGTGGCGGCGATGGCGGCACCGGTGCTGCGACATCGCTTGCGGCTGACGTTTGCAGCGGAATCTACAGGCATCACGACGGACGCGGTGGTGAAGCATCTCGTCAGCGAGGCGGTGCCACGCACGCCCCATGTCGAGAAGAGGCTCAGAGTGCGATGATCCAACGGCCCACATTTTTGACCGCTGCCGAGGAGGCGCATCTAGCACCGCTGGAGGTGGCAAGTGTGCGCATGCTGGACGGCTACATGCCGGGCATGCATCGCTCGCGCTTGAAGGGCGGCTGCGCGGAGTTCTCGGAGCACAGGGCGTATGGTCTCGGTGATGATGTGAGGAGGCTGGACTGGCGAGTGCTGGCCAAGTCGGGGCGCTATTTCGTGAAGCAGTTTGATGAGGAATCACGCATGACGGCCGTGCTGGTGGTGGATGCGAGTGGCTCGATGAATTTTGGCGAGGAGGGGCGGAGTAAGTTTGATTTGGCGTGTGCGGTGTGCGCGGGAATGGCGCGGCTGTTGCTCGCACAGCGAGATCCTGCGGGCTTGATGATCGCCTCGAAACTCAAAGTGCCTTTTATCTCGCCGCGCAGTGCGGGGAGTCATCACTCGGTGCTGCTGGATGCTCTGGCGCGAACGGAGCCTGCGGGTGTCGGTGTGTTGGCGGAGCGTTTGAATGATTTGTGTGGCTTGGTGCGGCGCCGCAGCCTCATGGTGATCATCACGGATGGTTTTTGTGATCTGGAGCCGCTGGAGAAGGCGCTGAGGCGTCTGGCTTCATCGGGACATCAGCTTTTAGTTGTGCAAACCATCGCGGGCGAGGAGCTGGAGTTCCCGTTTCGTGAAGGCGTGCGCTTTGTAAACCTCGAGGATGAAGACGAGATCATCGGAGTGGATGCGCCTGCCTTTCGTGAGGAGTATCTCGCGCGACTGACGGCACATTTGCAGGCATTCCGCTCACTTTGCACGGCGGTGCGTGCCGACTACCTCCAACTCCGCACGGACAAGCCATTTGCTCCGTTGCTTGCCGATTACCTGCGGCAGCGTGCGGCGCGGCTGAAGACCTATTCGTGATCTTATGTTGCCTTCCTCCTCATGGCTGGACCGCCGCCGCTTTTGCGGCTTGATGGGTGGCGGCATGCTGGCAGCGCGTGTGTCGCAGGCTGAAAGCGAATCCCTCATCACAGCGGTAGGGCCGGAGAAATGGGCGGAAATTGAATCCGCAGTGGATCGCGGGCTGCATGCGCTGGCTTCCAGAGCGCTCTCTGGCACTCTCGGTGACCAGAATCCACAACCCGCGACGGCAGCTCTCTGCGTGATGGCTTTTCTCTCACGCGGCCACCTACCGGGCTCGGGTC
>JANOBP010000434.1:0-8704 GCA_031411715.1 Verrucomicrobiaceae bacterium
CTGTCGAGCAGATCGAGCGCGACGCTGACCGTGACAACTACATGTCCGCCGCCCAAGCCGCCGAATACGGCCTCGTGGACAAAGCCCTCACCAGCAGCCGCGACCTCGCTGCGGCAGCCGAGGCGAAGTAAAGCCACCAAGCCAAATCTTGCCCTCCAAGGTCTTTGATGGCATACTCTACCTCATGAGCACGCTCACCTTGGAACTCAACGACTCCCTTTTTGCTCGACTCGTCGCCGCGAGCCGCATGTGTGACGTGCCGCCCGCTAAATTCGCTTCTCAGACCCTCGAAAGCACTCTCGCGAATTTGCCCATGGGGGAAAAAGATGTCGATGGTCCCAGCGCTTACGATCTTCTTAAAGACACCTTCGGGTGCGTGGATAGCGGACTCGGTGACTTGTCCACTAACCCCAAATACATGGAAGGATTTGGTCGTTGAATTCCTCCGTGCTCCTTGATGCTGGCCCTTTAGTAGCACTGCTAGACAAACGTGATCAGTGGCACTCTTGGACTGTCAATGCGATGAGAAGCGTGCGCCTGCCATGGCTCACGTCGGAAGCGGTTATCTCGGAGTCGTGTCACCTCTTATCCGGTTTGCCGCACGCGGTGGGTCAAATTGAACACTACATTCGAGACGGTGTGCTCAAGCTCGTGCAAGGCGACTCCGAAACACGTTTGCTATCCATCTTTGGCCTCATGCGCAAGTATGTGGATGTTCCAATGTCCTTCGCTGACGGCTCGTTGGTCATAGCCTCACGGGACCATCTCGGCTTACGCATTCTGACCCTCGATTCCGACTTCGCCATCTACCGCCGCACAGACGGCACTCCGCTCCCATTGCTCGCACCTTTTCAACCATCGTTCCCGCCATGAAACTCGGCTTCGTCACCGCCATCCTCCCTGAACTCTCATTCGAAAACGTCCTCAACTTCGCGCGCCACGAGGGCTTCTCCACCGTAGAAGTCATGTGCTGGCCAGTTGGCAAAGCCGAGCGCAAATATGCCGGTGTCACGCACATCGACGTCACCACGCTGACCAAAACGAGAGCGCAGGACATCCTTGGCCAGTGCCAGGATCAAGGCGTCAACATCAGCGCCCTCGGTTACTACCCCAACATGCTCGATCCCGATGCCGAAACATCCCGTGTCGCGGTCGCCCATTTCAAAAAGGTCATCGCCGCCGCTCCAAAGCTCGGTTTGAAGAATGTGAATGGTTTTGTCGGACGCGATTGGACCAAGACCGTCGATGAAAACTGGCCGCGCTTCCTCAAAATCTGGAAACCCATCATCCAGCACGCTGAAGACCACGGCGTCAAAATTGGCATCGAAAACTGTCCCATGTCTTTCACGCGTGACGAATGGCCCGGCGGCAAAAATCTCCTCACCACGCCATCCATTTGGCGCAGAGCCTTCAGCGACATCGATTCGCCCAACTTCGGCCTCAACTACGATCCCAGCCATTTCATCCTCCAAGGCATGGACCCGCTCAGCCCGCTCGCCGAGTTCAAATCCAAGCTCTTCCACCTCCACGCTAAAGACGTGAAGATCAACCAAGCCGCCCTCAACGAAGTCGGACGCTTCGATTTCCCGCTCAAGTGGCACCAACCGCGCATTCCTGGCTATGGCGACATCAATTGGCCTCAATTCATGGGAGAACTCATGCGCATCGGCTACGACGGCCCGCTCTGCATCGAAGTCGAAGACGACACCTTCGGCAAAACCCTCGAAGGCCGCATGAAAGCCATCAAGGTCGCCAGAAACGTGCTAGCGCCGTTCTTTGGGTGATCAATTAATGTCCGATTCCTCCTTGCACCGCATCCAAACAATGGAGGCGACAAACATCAGGACGCAGGAACAAAACAGCCAACCATTAGAGGCATAAAAGCTTCGCCCGACGATATATAACGGTCCATCACGTTTGGGGTGTAGTGACCATTGGGATCTCTGAATGTCATGACCAGATAACGAACTCCGCAAACACCAACTATGGCAGGCAAAATCGCCACTAGCGTTAATGCGCGACAAGCCCCAGGCCAAAATCTTCGTTTCACTCCAAGCAAGCCTAGCATAAAAACTGTTCCCCAGAATGATATTAAACCTGGAGTTCCGGCCTCCTTGAAAAGATCGAACAAAGTCAGTTCACATTCGGTGTTCATGATGCCGACCTCCTACAATCATCAGCACGATTGAAAACCCAAGCGGCCAGCAGCAGATGTAGCACCGTCATTGCCACGCCTACTTCGACGATCAATACTGCACTTTTGAGTTGTTCGGTGAGTTGTTGAAGCACAACAAAATCGTTAGAGGGGAGATTTGTTCCAAACAGCCGGTAGCGAACCAGACCGATGCATAAACTGAAAAAAAACACCGAGAGCGAAGCGGTGAGCAAAGCCATACGTGAGCGCAACTTCGGCGGCCTCAGCAGCACGATGATCCAGCCAATTGTTACAACAAAGGAGGGAATGAGAACTGGTAGTATGTGCGACATGCTTGTTATCCATCTTAGAACTCACAAGCGTAAAATTACTTGGGGTGGCAGCAGTTCTTTGGCGAATTTCACGGCTGTCCCAGTTTCCTCACTGCATTCGTTCGATGACTTATCTAAAGCGCATCAAACTGCACAGCATCTTCTCAACTGCGCTTCTTCGGCATCGTGGCAAAGAACAGCGCGATGCCGAGTAGGGCGACGAGGAAGGTGCCGAAGGTCAGCACGGTGAGGACGAGGTCGCGGGTGTCTTTGTTGGGGATGAAGCCGAGTTTGTGGAAGTTGCTGAAGATGGTGGCTTCAAACTGCCGCTGCTTGTCGGTGTGGCGTGTGACGCTGCCGGTGGTGGTGGTGACATAGACTCGCGTGTCGAGCGCATCACCGCTGTCGAAGCGATAGACGGGGAGGATGCGGAAGATGTTGATGTACTCGGTGTTGAAGGCGGTGAGGTAGTCCGTCTTCTTCACGGCGGCTCCGGCGAGGAAGTTTTTGGCGATCTCGGCCGCGTAGGCTTCATCTTGGGCCGGATCGTTGCGTCCATCGATGGCGCTGACGTATTGCGGCCCCTTCGCACCTTTGGTGTAGATCTGATACCATGGCTGACCGCCAATGCCGCGCAGGTTGACGGCTTGCACCTCGGGACTGGGCTCGCTGAGCTTCGCTACGGCTTCGGCGACGGTGAGCTTGATGGCCTGCACGTCCATGCCGCCGCCGGAGGGCCGCGCGGATGGTGGCGGGGCTTGCGTGCGTGTCATCACGTTATGAAGGACACCGCTGCCGGATGCGATGAGCACGGAGAGGCTGAAGAGCAGGCCGAGCCAGCGGTGGAGTTTGCGAATGAGGCGGGAGGACATTGGATTTCGGATTGTGGATTGCGGATTGCGGATTGCGGATTGGGAGAAGCGGGGGAGCGATTGGGATCGGGATAAATCCGCAATGGAATCACCACTTCCACTCGACGCCAGCGTAGAAGCTGCGGCCGTCGCCGGGATTGAAGACGGCTCCGCCGCCGCCTGCGGCGGTGCTGGCGTTTTGGACGACGCCAGTGGTAGGACTGTAGGTCACATCGGCGAGGTTGCGTGCTTCGAGGAAGAAGGACGGGCCTTTCTTGGCGCGGTAACCGATTTTGAAACCGAGCAGTGCATACGGATCGGCAAAAGTCGTGCGTGCGAGATCGGCTGCGTAGCGCTGCGGTGACCATTCGAGATTTGGCCCGGCATAGAAGCCACAAGGGTGTGTGTAGAGCAACTCCGCGCGGTAATAGAACGGCGCGTAGCCGGGCATCAAGCGGTCGCCGTAAGTGGGGCTGTTGGCGAAGCGGAAGTTATTCCACAGGAAGTTCTGACGCAGCGAGAGGCTGTCATAGCGTGTATCCGATGCAGTGGTGAGATTGCGCACCAAGTCTGCATTGAAGGCGAACTCAATGCCCTGATGGATCGTCTTGCCAGCATTCGTCGTCGTTGTGGCACCGACGCCGGGCACGCCGAGCGCGAGCAACTCGCGGTCCACCCAGGCGTAGTAGTAGCTGAAGTCCCAACTAATGCGATCACGCTGACCGCGTGTGCCAAGCTCCAGCGTGGTGGCGCTCTGTGGTTTCAGCGGCAGGATGCCAGCGGTGCCGATGGGTGTGGCCTCGCCAAAGGTCGGTGGTTCAAAGCTGCGGCTGGCATTGAAGTATGCCTGCGTCTTCTCATCGAACTCATAGAGCAGGCCAAACTTCGGGCTGAAGCCCCAATAGGCGAGTCTGTCGCTGTTATCGGCCAGATTGGGCAGGAAAGCGCCTGCGCCAGGGATGAGTGTCTCTTCATTCAAATCACGGCTGGCATAGAGAACCTGCGCGCCGAGCACGGCGGAGAGTTTTTCCGTGAGATGCAGGCGATCTTGGAAATAGAGGCCCCAATTGATCGCCTGGAGGCGATAGTCGGCCACTTTGGCACCGCGCTGACCCCCCACGTTCTGAAAGCGCTGATCCTCGGCGATGCCATACATGAAATTGGTACCGATGGTGATGTCATTGCGCATGCCGAAGAGCGTGCCGCGGCCATCGTATCGCAGATCAAAGCCCAGATCGTTGCTGAGTTGGTCAATGACTTGGAAGATCGGGTGATCGAGATCTTTGTGGCTCCAAAAGGCACTGAAGGTCAGCGTGTTGTCACCATCGGAATAGGTCAGCTTGTTGGCGAGGCGCAGCAGTTGGTAGTCACGGCGCTGGCGGCCGATGACGCTAACCGCATTGGCCTGCTCCGCGTTGTTCTGCATCTGCTCCTTGGTCAGGCTGCCGGGCAGTTGTGATTTGCTGTCCACCCAGGTCACGTAGAAGCGGTCTTCCAGGTTGGAGTTGATCTTCACGCCGAGGTTGGCAAAGACGCGCAGGCTGTCCTGCTCACTCCAATCACGGAAGCCATCCGTATGCGCTGCGGTGATGCTGACATAGCCGTCGGTGTTGCCACTGACAAAGCCAGAGCTGATCTGCGCACGCTGCGTGTTGAAGCTGCCAAGCTCAAAGCGCGCCTGATATGGGGCGGCGTTGTAGCCCGTGTTTGAGATGAAATTGATCGCCCCACCGAGAGTCGCCGCGCCGAACTGCAGCGCGTTCGCTCCGCGAAAGACTTCGACGTATTGAGCCGACATCGGCTCGATGGCCTGCATGTCGAAGGCACCGTCCGCCAAATTGAGCGGAATGCCATCCTGCATGAGCCAGATGCCACGCCCGTGAAACGTGCGCTGAATGCCTGAGCCGCGGATGGAAAGGCGCGACTCCTCCGCGCCGAAGCGCGACTGGATCGACACACCTGCGGTGAAGTCCAGTGCATCCTTCAGGGTAGCAGCGCGCCCCGTTTTATACTGCTCCGCATCCGCCACGCTCACACCACCCGGGATGGCAGCGAGCTGTTGCTTGCGGGTTTCAAGGCTGGGCACCGTGAGAGATGGCGAGTCTTTTTGGGCCGTGATGACGACTTCAGGTAGCGTGGCAGCCGTCTGGGCACTCAGCGTGCCTGTGACGAGTAATGAGGTTAGAAAAGAGAAAGAAAAATGGGGCTTCATGATGAGATAAGTGGTTTACATCGCCGCAATGGCGGATGCGGATAGCTGCACTGGGCAGCTGAGGCATGGACGGCTGATGCACCGTCCATAGGGGTGCCGGGATCATCCGATCCCGGCTTGATAGCATGATCAATCGTGGATCAAACCGCTGCGCCTCGTGGTGGTGGCGTCGGCGGCACATCATGCCACCCCTCGAAGCTGGAAACCGACTCGGGGAAGCTCCGAATCACCGCAGGAGGTGGCACGACTCGTGTCTGAGCCACCAAGACCGCTTCAAATTTCTTCAACGACTTCGCCGCCACAGGCGTGGAGTCATCTTCATGCTGCTGCTGACCTTCCTGCACCTTTTTGCACAGCGGGCAGGGATGCTCACCATCAAAAGTCTTCTCCACTGCCTCAGCGAGTGTGCCCTCACTCGCATAGCTGATGAGCATCTGCGTCCACGCGATGCCCTGAAGCACCGTCCAGTGCATCCCCAGCGAAACACACATCAGCAGCACGATCCCGCGCTGCGCGAGGCGCTGTGCTGCAGTGGATTGTGACTGGTTTTGCATGAGGCGCGAGTATGTGGAGCGTACTCGCGCATGTCAACCTTACCGGCTGACGGGAAAGGCTTGGGCGTTTTCGCGTTGGAATTGCTCGCGCTGGAGCTCGGCTTTGGCGCGGGCTTCGTCTTCTTCAAAGACGGCCAGGCCGATGACGCCAACGTTACCAGCCTTACCTTTGGCGGCAGCGGCGGAGTCGGCGACGCGACCAAAGAGGAAGGTCTTCACGGTGCTGCTGTTTTTGCGGAAGCCTTCGACATCGTAGGTCTGCTTTGGCTCCAGAACGAATCCATGCTGGCTGGGGCTGGCGGACTGTCCGCTGAGGACGTTGAGGCCATCCACGCTGAGAACGACTTCCTGGCGGTGCTTGCTGCGGTTCTCCAGACGCACCGCGTAACGGCTTCCCGCATTGCCGATGACGATGCGCCTGCCGCTGGCCTCGTAGCGCGGGTAAGCGTCACCGTAGTGAACGAGACCGACCTTCATGCGGTCTCCCGCCGCCGAGAACAAGCCGCTGTGCTTGGTGGTGCTGCCGCCGAGGATGCCGACCATGGTTTTGGCACCGGCTTCATCGTTGTAGTGAAAGGAATCGACCGCGTCTGGCACGCTGGATTTACGGATGAGCCGTGCGCGCTGGAGGGTCGAGTTTTGCTCGTAACCGGCAACGGTTCCAAGGCCGGGGCGGTCATCAACTTTGGCGGAATAGCTGCGATTGTGAAGGCCAGCCGTTGCAGGTGCCTCACTCGCCGACATAACCGGCGATGGTGGTGGCGTCATGGACGTGCATGACGAAAGCCATGCGGCACCAAGGAGAGCGATGAGGGAGGAGACACGGCGGAGAACGGGTGTTGGGTTCATAAATGCAGAAATATCTGCATTTAAGTCTGTGGCAAGTGAAATGCTGGAAAATGTGCATTTAGGCCAAATGGAGGCTGAAATGACCTTTTGTGGGTGGGATTGAACGCGGGCTTGCGAATGGACTCAAGTGCTGCATTTTCTGCACATGGCGGCCAAGGATCATCATTTATCAAAACGTGAGCGGCAGGCGATGGACATCGTCTATCGACTGACAAAGGCCACGGCGGAGGAAATCCAGGCGGAGATGCCTGATCAGCCATCCTACTCGGCGGTGCGGGCACTGCTGAGCATTCTGGTGGAGAAGAAACTGCTCAAATACACACGTGAATCCCGCCGCTATGTGTATGAGCCGGCCATCGCGCCGGAGAAGGCACGGGACTCGGCGCTGAAGAAACTGGTGCGCACGTTCTTTGATGGCTCACCGGGCAAGCTGGTGGCCACGCTGCTCGATAAGAAGGAGCGCAAGCTGCAACCGGAAGAAATCGCCGGGATCCGAAAACTGCTGGACGAGCAGTCGCCGTCCTGATCCAATACCGCACCGATTTTGATCACGATGACTGCATTTTGGATCGCACTAGCACTGAAGGCCACGCTGTGGTCGGGGATGCTGTGTGCTGCGGCGTGGGCTGTGCCAGCGCAGCATGCACACGCGCGGCGTGGACTGACTTTGGTAGGCATGTGGGGCTTGGGCTTGGTGCCGTGGCTGCCGCTACCGGTCATGGAGCTGCGTGGTGGCTCCATCCCGCTCGGTGCGATGTCAGACGCGGCCAATCATGACTGGATGGCGGTCTTTGCAGTGATCTGGTGCCTCGGAAGTGCCTTGCTGCTGCTGCGCCTCATGCGTGAGGCGGCGAGTATCTCTCATCTAGTGCGGCAGGCGAAAGTGGGTGATGTGAGGAGCGAGGTGGCGATGGAGGTGCGATTTTCACGCGAGGTCGAAGGCCCATGCATGATGGGCTGGCGACGGCCCTGTGTGCTGCTGCCATTGGAGGCCAATACCTGGCCAGAGGTGACGCTGCGGGCGGCCCTGCGGCATGAATGGCAACATGCGCAGCAGCATGATGGCCTGCACCGTGTGTGTGCGGCCGTTTTGCGCGCGGTGTTTTGGTGGAATCCAGCGGTGCATTTCCTGTGCAGCCTTTATGAGACTGAATCGGAGGTGTGCTGTGATCTGGAGGCGACTGCTGCTGAGGTGAGTCGCCGCGAGTATGGCGAGATGCTGCTGGCCCATGCGACCCACATGCCTGCGCGCGGCTTGGCGATGGCTTTTGCGCGGCGCGCAGGATTGCGTGGGAGGATCGAGCGCTTGCTGGCAGTGCCAAAAGGATCACGCTGGATGCTGGGTGTGCGCTGGATCGTGGCGCTGACCCTCATTGCTACAGCGGGTGTGCTGGTGGCATCGATACGCCCATCACCTGTTGATGCTGCCCTTGAGACGGAAGCCGTGATTCGATTAAGCGCCGATCCGTTTCCTGCCAGCCCTTGAGGCACTGGTGGCTCTCAATTCGTGTGGAGGTTGAAGCTATCACTGACAGCGCTCCTTGTGTAGCACTCACTCCTGAGCAGCGAGCGGCGGTGGATGATAGACGTGGCTAAGATGACATTGACCCAGAACGAGCATGGGAGGATTGCAGGGCCTACGCATGAAATGAGCAACTGGTTATGATGAATCGGCGGCAAACAAACCGCTGTACAAATTACCATAACCACTCATTAGAGTGACGATGGAACCTACCCTTATCCTCCCCACGACACCAACCCTCGAAGCTCAA
>JANOBP010000435.1:0-2429 GCA_031411715.1 Verrucomicrobiaceae bacterium
GTGCTATGCGGGCGGTGTCGGTGTCGCTGAAGTGCCTGCCGAAGCCGCGAAATGGTATCAACTGGCTGCCGATCAAGGTTTGGCCGATGCACAGCTCAATCTCGGTGTGGCTTATGATGACGGAGTGGGAGTGACCAAAGACCCCGTGACAGCCGCGATGTGGTATCGCCTGGCGAAGCAGAACAAGCAGGAGGGCGCTGAAGGCCTGCTCACCAAACTCGAAAAGAGCCTCACGCCTGAGCAAATGGCTGCGGTGGATCAGCGGGTGAATGCCTTCAAGCCGAAGTCAGCCAAGTAAGTGCCTGATGTGCTGAGAACCACGAAGAAACGCAAGCAACCGCCCGTTACTACCGACCACATGAAGCTCTTCCCTGCCCTCCTCATCGTTCTCACCGCCACCACACTCAGTGCTGCCGACTGGTCGCGCTTTCGCGGCCCCAATGGCACTGGCCTTGCCGAAACCACCGGCCTTCCCTCCATCGTCGATGCCAGCACCACCCAGTGGCAGGTGCCGCTGGGCAGAGGCTGGTCCTCACCGGTGCTTTGGAAAGACATGGTCATCGTCACCGCCGAAACCGCCGCCAACAAGCGCGCCGTCATCGCCCTGGCCGTCAAAGACGGCAAAGAGCTGTGGCGTCATGAGGAGGAATTCGTCCCGCATCTCATCAACAAGAGCTTCAACACCTTCGCCAGCAGCTCACCATTCGCAGACGCCAGCGGCATTTATATCAACTGGAGCTCCGGCACCAATGTGCAGGCACTAGCGCTGGATCACAGCGGCAAGCCGCTTTGGCGCAATGACCACGTCGCCGATTACATCCATGAGCACGGCACCGGTGTCTCCGCCATGGTCGCCGACGGCATCATGATCGTGCGCAGCGAGTTCGAGACGGAAAAAAACGGCAAGCCGCTCACCGACAGTCCTGAGCAGTTGAAATGGAAGAACACCATCACCGGCCTCGATGCCAAGACCGGCAAGCAAGTCTGGCAGCACACCATGCCCAACAGCCTCAACACCTTCTCCACGCCCATCGTGCATGCCACCAAGGGCGGTAAAAATGAATTCATCTGCTCCAACACCACCAGCGGCGTCATGGGCCTCGACGTGAAGACCGGCAAGCTCAACTGGCAGCACAATCCCGGCTACAGCCAGCGCAGTCTCGGCTCCGGCATCCTCAGTGACGAGTTTTACTTCTGCACCTTCGGCACCGGCGGTGGCGTGAAGGAAGTGGCTGCGCTCGACCTCAAATCCGGCAAACCAACGCCTGTGAACTTCGACGTGCCCAAAGGCCTGCCCTACGTCCCCTCCCCGCTCGTGATCGGCCCGCACATGTATCTGCTGGGCGACGGCGGCATCATGCGCTGCGTCGAATTCAAGACCGGCAAGGTCATTTACGAAGAGCGTGTCGAAGGCGTGCAGGGCAGCAGCAAGTTCTTCAGCAGCCCCGTCGCTGCCGACGGCAAAATCTTCTGCGCCAGCCAGCAGGGCGACCTCATCGTGCTCAAAGCCGGCCCCACGTCCGAACAACTCGGTGCCACCAAGCTCGACGGTGCCATCAACTCCGTCCCAGCCATCGGCGACCAGCGCATTTACATCCGCACCGCCAATTCTCTCTACAGCATCGGCGGCAAAGGCCAGCCCGTGCCTTGAGGTGCTGGCGCGTTGCACATTGGCAGGTTAAGGGTGATAGATAAGCCGCATGAACACACAAAACCCATTTCCAGGCATGAATCCGTTCATGGAGCAGACATGGCCGGATGTGCATCTTCGACTCATCACTTATATTTTGGAATCTCTCGGCACTGAGCTGCCAGATGATCTGCTCGCCAAAGGCGAACTTCAGGTCGATGTGCTCGGTGGTGATGCCAAGAACTACCGCCCCGACGCCGCCATCCTCGATGAGCGCTGGAAGCATGGCCTGCCGCCCGTTTGGACACCGGACATGGACACCAAGACCATCACCGTCACGGAACCTGTGTTGCTGGAAGAAGAAGAGGTCAAACACCGCTGGGTCGAGATCCTCAGTGATCAAGGCAACCTCATCACCGTCATTGAAGTGCTCAGTCCGGCCAACAAAATCCGCCAGCGCGACGCCTATGTGGCCAAACGTCGTGATTACCTCGACGCGGGGGTCAATGTGGTCGAGATCGACCTCCTGCGGCAAGGAGCACGCAGCGTGAATGTCGAAGGCATCCGCTACGATAACCACTTCAAGAACCTAGGCGCGCACTATACGATCTGCGTCACGCGCGCCGCCATCCTTGGCCGACGTGAGGTCTATCCTTGTCCCTTGCGAGAGCGCCTGCCCACCATCCGCATTCCGTTGCGCATCACCGACCCCGATGTCCCGCTCGACATCCAGTCCCTCATTGACCGAGCTTACACCACTGGCCGCTACTGGAAGCTAGATCACACTGCCGAACTCACG
>JANOBP010000436.1:0-1606 GCA_031411715.1 Verrucomicrobiaceae bacterium
GCCCGTGCTCACAGGCCTGACCATGAAGACGGTGAAGTCACCTTCATCGAGTTCGGGTAGAAGTTCGGCACCGAGTTGATTGAATAGGACGATGGCACTGCCAAATAGGCCCAACGTGAACAACAGCACCAGCCACTTATGCCGCAGGCCAAAACCAAGCAGTGGTGCATACAGCCGCTTGCACAAACGAACGAGCAAGTTGTCGTGCTCGCGCATGTCACCACCGAGTAGCAAGGCGCAGAGCACAGGCATCAGCGTGAGTGCGAGCACGAGCGCACCGCCGAGAGCCAGCATGACCACGATTGCCATGGGCTGAAACATTTTCCCTTCAATGCCCTGCAAAGCGAGGATCGGCACATAGACAAGGGTGATGATGATGACGCCGAAAAACATCGGGCTGGCGACTTCCTTAGCGGATCGCAGCACTTCATCGAGGCGCTCGCTGCGATTGAGCTTGCGGCCGAGCGCGTGCTGCCTCTCGCCAAGATGGCGCACGATGTTTTCGACCATCACGACAGCTCCATCGATGATGAGACCGAAGTCGATGGCCCCCAGGCTCATGAGATTGCCAGGAACCTCGAAATACGTCATTCCAACCACGGCGCAAAGCATGGATAGCGGAATCGCAAAGGCCACGATGACGGCACCGCGCAGATTTCCCAGTAGCAAAAACAGCACCACGATCACGAGCAGTGCGCCTTCTGCCAGATTGTTCCGCACGGTGTGCAGCGTGCGATTCACGAGATGTGAGCGGTCGTAAAGCGTGCGCAGAATGAGGCCCGGAGGTAGCTTGGCTTGAATCTCCGTCAGCTTGTCAGCGACGGTGCGTGAGACGAGTCGCGTATTCTCACCTGCAAGCATGATGACAGCACAGACCAGCGCCTCATCACCATCCACGGTGCCTGCTCCGGTGCGACTGCCTGCGCCAATGCCTACTTCCGCGAGATCGCTGACCACGAGTGGCTTTACGCCTGCGCCAAACTTTAGCGGCAGTTGGGCGATCTCCGCTACGGTGGTGACGCGGCTATTGGCACGCACGGTGAATTGCTCGCCTTTGATCTCCACGGAACCGCCACCGGCATTGCGAGTGTTCTCAGCGATCTTGGCGGCCAACTCAGGCAACGTAACGCCTGTATTCATGAGTTTCACAGGATCGGGTTGAATGACGATCTGCTTCTCGTAGCCACCGGTTGTGTTGAGCGAAGCAATGCCAGGCGTTTGCAGCAACAACGGCTTGATGGTGAGATCATGCAGCAAACGCAGTTCCATGAGTTGATCACGACGACTGACCGGCCGCTTGGCCTCCTGCGTGTAATCGAGCGTGTAATAGAAAATTTCGCCCAAACCTGTGGCAACTGGTGAGAGACGTGGTGCAAGACCGCGTGGAATTTCTTCCCCCACGTCAGCGAGTCGCTCACTGACCATCTGGCGGGCGCGGTAGATCTCGGTGCCATCGGCAAAGACTAATGTTACCTGAGAAAGACCGGACTTCGAGAGTGAGCGGAATTCAATGAGACCCGGCAGGCCCATGAGATGCTTTTCAATGGGGAAAGTGACCTGCTGCTCCACCTCTTCGGGTGCGAGGGCGGGCACTTCGGTATTCACC
>JANOBP010000437.1:0-9272 GCA_031411715.1 Verrucomicrobiaceae bacterium
GAATTGGAAACCAGCAGCCAACCAGTTTGCCATCCAATTCGGCGCGCGTTTTTTTGATCCGCAGCTAGCTGCGGATCAAAAAACGCAGCCCAAAACCAAACCATAACCAAAACCCCGAAACACAAACTTTCGGACATGCCCAAGGGCCATGGAGTTACCTGGGGGAGATGCGCAATCCGATGGGAGGCGGCGGGCGGAAATGAAGGTCATCCGTTTCGACGCCGGGTTCCGATTCGATGACCCCAATAGCCGATATGGCGCCACCGACGACGCCCCGGCCTACCAACTTGAGCCGGGTGATTCCGGCTACATCAACACGGCACCGGTCGCTGGTGCCCATCAAACACCGAGAGGAAACCGAACCATGAATGAAACACCCGATAACCCAAAGATGCTGCTCGCGCTGGCTAAAAACATGCGCGCGGCAGCTACCACGTTGCAGGACATCATCGGCCTGCATCACCACCGTGATACGACGCTCAACGCGGCCATCCTGAAGCTGGAGGGGGACCCCACCGCACCGGCAGGCAGCAGTGCCAACAAAGGCAGCCAACTGGTCTTCAAACTGTGCGAGGATGCGGTGAATGACGCCATCAGCGCACGCAAGACTTTGAGCGATACCACGGTGAAGAAGCTGCTGGATGCCTACCAGGACGCGATGAAGGACGTACATGGCTCGAAACACAACGCGGGCTGGGCCGCAGCGGGTTTCACGGACCGCGTCACCGTGCCGACCAACCATGATCTGCGCAAGACGCTGCTTGGAGCCATGCGCTCCTACCTGGCGGCCAATCCTAATCACGAGACGAGCAAACTCCAGCCTAGCGGCCCGCCGCTGGCGGTGACGGCTGCCGCCGCACTGACGCTGATGGGCACCTTTGAGGCGGCCTTCACCCTGATCAATAACCTGAAGAGTGATCAGACCACCTGCATGGCCCTGCGTGACGCGGACAAGAAGGCACTGTTTGACGAGGTCAGCGGAACCATCGCCGAGCTGCGTGGTCTGCTGGCGGATGACGATTCGCGATGGGAGGCCTTTGGCCTGGACATCCCGGCCCATCCCAACCCACCGGAGTCGACGACGGGCCTCACGCTGCAAAGCGTGGGCACGGGCAAGGAGCAGCTCTCCTGGAACGCGGCGCGCCGCGCCTCATATTTCCGCCTCTTCATCAAGATCGAGGGCGTGGACGCGGAATTCCGCTTCCTGAAACGGGATGAGGACCTGGATCACGTTATCGCTGGCCTGACGCCGGGCACGACGATCTCCGCGTATGTCATCGCCGCCAACGCAGGCGGTGAAGCCGCGCCTTCGCCGACCGTGACGAAGGTGGTGGGAGCGTAGGAATGACGAATGATGAAATCCCTGTTGAACTCAGCTCCTCTGCCTCTCCGCCCCTCTGCGGTGACAACGAACGTCTGGTGGTTCTCGCTTTGCCGCAGAGGGGCAGAGTGGCTGAGGGGCAAGGGCACGAGTGTGTTAGCGCCGGGCCAGTTCAACTCCAGGGGCATCTGCTGGCTCGCTCAGGCTCGCAGCCATGCACCCTTTTATGTTAGGCGGGTTCTCGCTCATGAATTTCGATAATAGTATGGTCCGAACTCGCTGGCATCAAGTTGACGAGAAACTGCAGCTCGATCGTAAACCAAGTTCGGTGTATCAAAGCGCACTAGCTCAGGCTCTCCATACAAATCAAAAAAGTCCTGAGCTTCGTAGCCACAAAGAGCCCTTCGAATTCCGTGCTCGGATGCAATAGTCGCGTAGAGGCCTTCAGCAATCATGGCGACGGCGGCAGGCTCATTCAGACCTTCCCCGTATCCGTATGGTGAATAGCCAAGGCCCTTCGGATTGGCGAAGATATACCAGAGGTCACCGTGCGAGAAAACATCGACATTTGCCATTGGCACAGATCTCTCCCCAACTACCAACACAAGTGTTCGAAGGAGCTTGCCAATATGGGTGGCCTCGACTTCACGGTAGCATTCAATCGCAAATGTGAAATAGAGCGCCATTTTCTATGCCGAACGTTGTTTATCCACACTTAACTGTGGAATAGCCGGGTTAAGGAGGAGTAAACGGGAGATGTTCACGAAAAGAAGGAATTCGAACTAGATGAGCCGATTGAAGCAACAAAGTCGCTGATGGTCAAGATAGGGCTGTGGCGGGGCTTTGGAGTGGTGGGAGTGTCGGAATGATGAATGAGGACACACCGCAGAGATTGGAACACCGCAGAGAAAGCCCCTGCTGTGACGAGAGTGCAAAAAGTCGGCGAGAGCCTCTTGGATTGACGATTGATGAGTATTCGAGGCGTTGATTTTAGAAGGATGAGGCGCGTCCGACGAAGGGAATCACATCAGCAATCAGCAGCCGAGCAAATCGAGACAGACGACTGAAAGGAGCCTGGAGGGTGAAGCGGAGCGAATCAATCCTTGCTCATCAATCGTCAATCCATCCGGCCTACGAGGATCTTTGGTGCCCTCGTCTGCTGAATCAAACCTCTGCGGTGTTCCTGACTCTGCGGTGTTGATCTGCTCAGATGCAGTCACCTCACGTTACTTGGCGAAAAGCCAGCGCAAGGTGTCCGGCAGCATGGCGGCACCGTGCTTGCCATTGTGGGTGCCTTCGCCGAGCACGAACTTGTATTCGTAACCGGCAAACTTCAGGGAGGCGGCCATGTCTTGATTGGCGAGCGGCCAGTTGCCGAATTGGTTGTCGAGATCGTTGCTGCCGTCTTGCAGGAAGACTTTGAGGGGCTTCTTGGTCGTTTTGCGAATGAGCGCGGGATACACATGGCCTCCACGGATGTTGGTGAAGCTGCCGATGTGGCTGATGACCTTGCGGAAGGCATCCGGCCGCTCCCAAGCCACGGTGAAGGCACAAATGCCACCGCTGCTGTTGCCGCAGATGCCACGGCCTGCGGGATCTTCCGTGAGCTTGTAGCTCTTGGCCACCTCAGGCAGGATTTCTTCCAGCAGGAAGCGTGCATGCAATTCACCAAGGGAATCGTATTCAAAGCTGCGATTGCTGCGTGCCTTGTCCTTGGCATCCGCATTGGTAAAGACTCCCGGATTGATGAAGATGCCGATGGTCACCGGCATCTGACCCTTGGCGATGAGATTATCAAACACCCCAGGCACACGGAATTGGCCGTCACCCTTCACAAAACCTCCGCCATCGCAGAAGACGAAGACATTGGCAGGTGTTTCGGGCTTGTACTGCGCTGGCACATAGATCCACCAGTCGCGCGTCGTGCCAGGGTAGATCTTGGAGTTTGTCCATGCCGGCATCTGCGTCACCTTGCCCTGCGGCACACCCGCTTGGACCTGAGAATCCGGCCCCAGGACGTACTGATCATCCTGCGTGGCTGCGTGATTGAATGAGGCGGTCGAAAGGAGAAGTGCGGAGATCAAAAGATGTTTCATGCGGGCGTAGCCAACGGATTGGCCTCCGAGCATCTTACAGTGAGCCCGTGGTGCATCACGAATGGAGCGAATCGCATGCGATGTCGGTCCATCCGAAGCAGCACTCGCTTACCACTTCTTTTTGAAGCCGCCACCGCTACCGCCGAAGCCGCCGGGCTTTTTAAAGCCACCGCCACCGCCACCGCCGCCGAAGCGACCGCCGCCGCCACCACCACCGTAGCCGCCGCCTGCGTCTTCACGACGTGGGCCGCCATCGGAGTCGCCACCGCCGCCGCCGAATTTAGGGCTGGGGCCGTCGCCGTCGCGTTGCTGCCAGGGTTTGGAGCCGAAGCCGCCGGGTTTCTTAAATCCGCCGCCACCGCCGCCAAATCCACCGCCGCCGCCGAAGCCTGGCTTCTTGAAGCCACCCCCGCCGCCGCCTTGGTAACCGCCGCCGCCGCCACCTTGATAGCCGCCTCCACCACCGCCGTAGCCGCCACCGCCGCCACCGCCGCCACCTTGGTATCCGCCGCCGCCACCTTTGTAGCCACCACCACCACCGCCGCCGAAGCCGGGTTTTTTAACGAAGCCGCCGCCACCGCCAAAGCGTTTTGGGCGGATGCCGCTGATTTCGTCAGGCCGCTCAGCGTAGTCCATGCGGATGTCACGGCCGCGTAGCACGGAACCAGTGACGCCAGCGAGGACGGCTTCGACGTTGTCGGAGGGGACTTCGACGAAGCTGCATTTCTCCAGCACGTCGATGGCGCCGATGCTGCCCTGGGTGAGGTCTTGAATGGTATTGTAGAGGAGTCCGGCGATGTCGGACGGGCGGACTTGGTCCATGCCACCGACGTTGATGAAGAGGCGGACCATGCCGGAGCGTGGGCCTTTTTGGACGTAGCTGCTTTGCTTCTTGGGCAGGGCAGGGGCGTCTTCGTCGGCGCTTTCGAATTCGTTGTCAAACTTGGCAGGAGGAGCGGTTCTGGGTGCCTGCGGAGTTGCTTCGCGCGGTTGGGAAGGCGCGGCTTCGTGATTGGTCGGGCCTGCGTCTTCGGATCCTTCTTCGGAGAGGTGCGCATACGGTTGCGCAGACTCGGATTGGCCTGCTTCTGCTGGTGCTGCGGTGACGCCTTCATCAGAAGGGCGTGCCGCGGCTGGCGCAGGTGCGGCACTGCGTGCTTCGGTAGCGATGGGGCGGGCTTTGAAGGCGGGCTGGGGGAACTCTTTTTTCTTCCCGGCGCGGTCTTCCATGATCTGCTCGGCCTCGCGGACCTGGTCCTTCATGAGGAGGTCCATGAGGGCACTGGCGATGCCGGTGGCGGTGAATCCTGCATCGAGCAGGCGCTGAATGCTGTGCTCGTGATTGGCAAAGGTGCCGCTTTCGAGCACGGCTTTGACTTTCTCAAAGGTCTTATCGACGCGTGTGGCCTCGAGTTCTTCCTGCGAGGGGACTTTGGCGCGGTCGATGCGGATGTTGATGAAGCGCTGGATGCGCTGCATGAGGTAAATCTCACGACCTGCTACGAGGCTGACGGCTTTGCCCTTACGACCGGCACGACCCGTACGGCCGATGCGGTGGACGTAGTCTTCAGCATCGTAAGGCAGCTCCAAATTGACGATGAGGTCGATGTCGTTCACGTCAAGGCCGCGCGCGGCCACGTCGGTGGCGCAGAGGATTTCGACGGTGCCGGCACGGAAATTTCGCATGACGCGCTCGCGCATGTTTTGATTGATGTCGCCATGCAGGCGGTCGGCAGCGTAGCCACGGGCTACGAGGGCATCCGTGGCGTCATCGACGGCACGTTTGGTATTGGCAAAGACGATGGTGAGTCGTGGGGCCTCGATGTCGATGACGCGGCAGAGAACTTCGAGCTTGGAGCGGCCCTGCACCTCGTAGTAGCGCTGTTCGACGGTGGGGACGGTCAGCGCCTTCTGCTGAATGGTGATGGTGGCGGCGTTGCGCGTGTAGTTTTCCACCAGGCGGCGGATGCGTGGCTCGAAGGTGGCGCTGAAGAAAATGGTCTGGCGCTCTTCCGGCACGGCGGCCATGAGGCGGTCGATGTCATCGGCGAAGCCCATGTCGAGCATTTCATCCGCTTCATCGAAGACGAGGGTCTTGAGGGCGTCGAATTTGATCAAACCGCGCTCCATGAAGTCGAGGATACGACCAGGAGTGCCGACGACGATCTGGGAGCCGCTTTGCAGGGCACGGATCTGGCGGTCATAGGAAGCACCACCGTAAACAGGGGTGGCGCGCACGCCTTCTTTGAAGCTGGCGAGCTTGTGAATCTCCGCGCAGACCTGCATGGCCAACTCACGGGTGGGGCAGAGGATGAGGGCCTGCACGGCACGGTTGGCGGCATCGACACGCTGCACGACGGGGATGCCGAAAGCCATGGTCTTGCCTGAGCCAGTCTGGGATTGGCCTACAACGTCACGTCCAGTGAGTCCGACGGGGATGGCCTCTGCCTGGATGGGCGAGGGTTGCTCGAAACCGAGTGATTTGACGGCTTCGAGAAGCTCCGGGGCGATTCCCAATTCAAGGAAGGTGTGTTGGCTCATAAGTACATTTCCCTTGTTTTAGGGGGCAGTCATGGTGCCACTGAAGGGGGATATAGCAAGGTCTTTGATCGGAGCGGTCCTGGAGCGAAAAAACCTTTCGAGACTATAGACGTCTGCAAAAGACCTTCTAGAATCGCGTTTCAGTCAGCCACCAACCACGCGGGACATCTCATCCCGTACCTCACCATGTCCACAGCCACAGCTCCCTCGTCAGCCACACCCACGTCTCTGCGTAACGCCGTCATCCGACTCGCAGGCAATTCTCAAGATGGCATTCAATCCATCGGTGGCTTCCTGGCCCGACTGGCTGGCCGCACGGCGCAGGAAGTGATGACCTATATGACCATTCCGTCCACCATCAGCGGCGGACCGTCCATTTTCCAAGTGCACCTCGGCTCTGGTGAGGTGCTGCATGAAGGCGATGAGGCTGATGTCCTCGTGGCCTTTTACCAGCACAGCTATGATAGCCACATCAGCGCCCTGCGTGATGGCGGCATCTGCTTTTACGATACGGCGGACATGCAGCCAGAGAATCTCAAGCACGAGCGCGGGATCATCAACATTGGCGTGCCGTTCACTTCCGCCACTGTGGAGGCCGTGGGCGGCTCCACGCGTGATCGGGGTAAAAACATGTTCGTGCTCGGCATGGTGACTGCCATCTTCAATTTGGACAAAGAGAAGCTCGTTGGCATCGTGAGCCGTCAATTCGGCAAAAAAGACGAGAGTGTGCTGCGCAATGCGCTTTTGGCCTTTGATGCCGGATTTGCCTACCAAGTGGGTGACATCGAAAAATTCGCCTTTGTGCCTGGTGAAGCCAATAGCGGTCACCGCATCAGCACCGACGGCAATCAGATGCTCACGCTGGGTCTCATCGCCGCTGGCGTTCGCTACGGCGCTGCCTATCCGATCACTCCATGGTCATCCATCTTGGAAACTCTGCGCGCCGAGTTGCCGAAGTATGGTGGCATCTATGTGCAGGCAGAGGATGAACTCGCCGCAGTCAGCATGACCATCGGCGCCGCCTTTGCGGGCCATCTCGCCATCACTGGCAGTTCCGGCCCCGGATTGTCATTGAAGATGGAAGCCCTCGGCTACGCCAGCATGGCTGAGTTGCCGCTGATCTGCGTCAATGTGCAGCGTGGCGGCCCATCCACTGGATTGCCGACGAGTGTGGAGCAGTCTGACCTCATGCAAGCCATCTACGGCAGCCACGGTGACACCCCACGCATCGTCTTGGCTCCTCAAGACGTCGAAGACTGCTTCTACATCGCTCTTGAAGCTGGAAGGCTCGCCAAGAAATACTCATGCCCAGTCATCATCCTGAGCGATCAAGCTCTCAGCAGCCGCATCGAGGCCTTTGAAGAGCCCGATCTCGACAAACACTGGGTCGAGCCCGAACTCGATCTCTCCACGCGTCCTGAAGGCTTCAAGCCATACCCGCTCGACTCAATCACCCGCCACGCACCTCCAGGCGCGAAGATGGCTGGCGGCAAGTATCCCGTCTCCACTGGCCTTGAGCATGACGAAATGGGCCACCCAAGCGGCAGCCCCAAGATGCACACCTTGATGACCGCGAAGCGTCGCAACAAGCTCGTGCAACTTGCCAAGGAATTGCCTCTTCCTGTCATCCACGGCGATCAAGAAGGCGACGTGCTCATCCTCGGTTGGGGCAGCACCTATGGCCCGATCAAGGAGAGTGTGGATCGTCTCCGTCTCGAAGGGCACAAAGTCGGTGCTCTGCATCTTCGCCACCTTCACCCCATGCCGAATGGCCTTGGTGATCTCTTCAAGAAATTCAAGAACGTCGTCTGTGTCGAGATGAACGACTCCGGCCTCTACGGCTACGGCCAACTCGCCACACTGCTGCGTGCCAGCCTTGCGGATCCGCGCATTCAATCCGTCTGCAAAACCGATGGCCTCGCTTACCGCATTCGCGAGATCGTCACCGGCGTTGAAAAAATCATGGCCAGCCACGCCTAAACCGAAGCCGCTACCAACCCAACCATCTATTTCTAAACATCATGTCCACTGCCCTTGCACCCACCGAAGCCCCCGCTGCTCCAGTTGTCGATCCCAACAGGCTCACCAAAAAAGCCCTCACCGCTGACCATCCGACGTGGTGCCCCGGTTGCGGTGACTTCGCCGTGCTGAACATCTTTTACCGCGTGCTCGAAAAGCTCCAATACAAGCATGAAAACATCGTGTGCGTGGCCGGCATCGGATGCTCAAGTCGCTTTCCGTATTTCATGAACACCCATGGCATCCACTTCATCCATGGCCGTGCTCTTCCATTGGCCACTGGCATCTCTCTGAGCCGTCCTGATGTGCATGTCTTCGTCTTTGGCGGTGATGGCGATGGCTTCTCCATCGGCGGTAACCACCTCAACCACGCCGCGCGTAAAAACATCAAGCTCACTTACGTCATCATGGACAACTTCGTCTATGGCCTGACCAAGAAACAGACCAGCCCCACCAGCCCCATTGGCTTCAAGAGCAAGACGGACCCCACTGGCAGCATCGACCGCCCCATCAACCCGATGAAGCAACTCCTCGCCAGCGGTGCCACCTTCATCGCCCGCACGCACGCCGCGCAGGTGAAGCACATGGAAGCCATGTTTGAGCGCGCCATCCTGCATGACGGCTTCAGCGTCGTCGAGTGCCTCAGCGAGTGCGTCATGTTCTACGCCGGTGCCTTTGACGATAGCTGGCCGAAAAAAGGCGGCACTTGGGAAACCATCGACGAAACGCAGCATGACGTCACCGATGACCAAGCTGCCTTCAAGCTTGCCGAGAACCTCGCCCCAGGGAAATTCGGTGTGTATTACCAAGTCAATCGCCCGACCAAGAATGCGCTCGAGCAAAAGTGGATCGACGACACTCAATCCAAGCTGGGTGGCATGAGTCAGAAGGATATCCTCAAGAAGCGCTTCGAGACCATGCGTTGATCACGCTTTGGTGATCCACCATCATCCAAACTGCCGCCAGAACATCACGACGGAGATGATCAGGCCGATCGCCGTGATGAGCTGCCTCACACGCTTTGGCTCGATGCGCTGGGAGTACTGCGCGCCGAAGTAGTATCCAATCAATGCCCCCGCCGTCAGAGCCAGCGCCTGCGGCCAGTTCACCATGCCTGCGGCGATGAACCATGTGGCCGCGACGACGTTGATGAGCAGGGCCTACGCATGAAATGAGCAACTGGTTATGATGAATCGGCGGCAAATATACCGCTGTACAAATTACCATAACCACTCATTAGGGTGACGATGGAACCTACCCTTATCCTCCCCACGACACCAACCCTCGAAGCTCAA
>JANOBP010000438.1:0-1593 GCA_031411715.1 Verrucomicrobiaceae bacterium
CATTCGAAGTGCATGCCATCAGGTCGCGACTTGAAGTGCCCGCCCCAGTAGAAGCCGAACTTGTTGGCGATGGCGACCAGCTCGCGCACGCAGCCTTTCTCGCCCAGCAGCGCCGGAACCTTGCCCAGTTGGTTCCACTTGTAATTGATGTCGAAAGCGGTGCCCCACGCATGGTTGCTGAGCGCGTTGCGGTTCTTGTTCTTCACGTTCGCCGTTGTGGCACCACCGCGAATGAATCGGGCGTTGAAAGCACCCTCCCAGGTGATCACGCGATCAACGAAACCCGCCTTGCCCCACGCTGCCCACAGTCCGAGAAACTGCTTCTCGATCTTCCGATGAATGCGCACCTTCTTCTTGGGGAGGCCGAGCGCCGCCGCCAGCTCAGGCACTTCCACGCTGATGATGTTATCGGACTCCCAGCTGCCTTTGATCTCGATGTTCTCGTAGTTATCCGGTTCCGGCTTATGCACGAAGTCGAACTTGCCAAACTCCGCGTCACGCTTGGCACCGTTGGAGGGGCCAAAATCCGTTGGAGCCACTGGCCAGTTCGCAGAGACCTTCTTGATTGAACTATCCGTCGTCACTCCAAAGCCTAGCTTTGCCGCGGCACCGTAAGTGCCATTACCGACCAGGCCGTCATCGGTGAGTTTGTTCTTCTTCTGGAAGGCCTTGGTGGCGGCCTCGGTGCCTGGGCCGAAGTCGCCATCGGCGCCCTTGGGGTCATAGCCCTGACCAATGAGGAAGTTTTGCCAGGCTTCGACAGCACTGCCTTTGTCACCTTTGCGTAGAACGGGAAGCATAGAATGGGAATCGTTGGGAGGTTAGCTGCCGAGCACACACCGGAATGATGAGAGACGGCGTGAACGATCACACGACATCTGGGACTGCACGTCAATCCCTAACTTGAAAACTTCCCTAAATGGAAGGCTCCTGGCCACCAGCGGACACCGCCATCCGCGGCGAGATAGAAGGTGCTGAATGATTGACACTCCGAGGCTGACTGCGAAGCCGCGAAGCGAACCCCCAGGCATGCTCTCTCGTTCATTCGGCATTCAGCATTCGTCATTCGGACTTCGCCTCCTCCCAATCCACACCCGCGAAAAAACTTGGGGGAACTTTGAAATCGGTTTCAGCGACCGGGGTAAAGACCTGTGCCCACTCCCATTTATGAAATCGAAATCACCACTCCGCCGTCGTCTCCATCACCTCGCTCTGCTCATCCTCCTCGCCCTCTGGCAGATCGGCCAGCCGTTGCGCGCGGCCAATCTGACCTGGGATATCAGCCCTGGAAATGGAGCAGCCATCACCGGCGGCACCGGCACGTGGACCCATGGCCTGGGCAACTGGAACACCGGCGCGGGTGACACCACCTGGAACAATGCCACGCCGGATGCCGCCACCTTCGGCGGCACGGCGGGCACGGTCACGCTCGGCGGAGCCGTCACCGTCGGGAACATCACGATCAACACCGCAAACTACATCATCGCCGGCGGTGGAAACACGCTCACGCTCTCCAATTCCACCATCGCCGCCAACCAGAACGCCACCATCAGCGCCGACCTCGGTGGCACCACCGGGCTCATCAAGACCGGC
>JANOBP010000439.1:0-4433 GCA_031411715.1 Verrucomicrobiaceae bacterium
CGACCTCCCTGCCAAACCCGCCGCGCCAGCAGACCTGGAAATCAAAGATGCCCAGCTCATCTTCAACCACGTCTGGAAGCAGCTCGAAGCGGACTATGGCCGTGAGAAACTGCGCTTCCCGAAGGAGCTGATTCTACTCGGCGGTGCACCAGGCGCTGGCAAAGGGACGAATACGGACTTCATCCGCCAACTGCGCGGTATCACGGCGGAGCCCATCGTTGTCAGCGCCTTGCTTGATAGCCCGGAGGCACAGAAACTGAAGTCGCAGGGTGGCATGGTGGGCGACCGTGAAGTCGTCGGTATCCTCATTCGCAAGCTGCTAGAGCCTGAGCAGCAGAACGGAGCCATCCTGGACGGCTTCCCGCGCACCAAGGTGCAGGTGGAGTGCCTCAAGATGCTGTTTGATGAGATGATGCGCCTACGCCGAGATTTCTCGGACACGCTGGAAGCCGCACACTTCAAGCAACCCATCTTCCACATCATGGTGCTCTTTGTCGATGAGACGGAAAGCATCGCCCGGCAGATGAAGCGCGGGCAAGAGGTGCTGGCGCATAATGCGGAAGTGCGCAGCTCTGGCCTCGGAGACCTATGGGAAGAGCGTGCGACCGACTTCGATGCGCGGCTGGCACGGAATCGCTACAAGGTCTTCAAAGAGAAGACTTATGATGCGCTGGTCTCGCTAAAGTCGATCTTCCACTACCACTTCATCAACGCCCAGGCCCCGCTGGAGCTGGTGCAGGAAAACATCGTCAAAGAGCTGGAGTATCAAAGCTCCCTGGAGCTAGACCCGCGCACCTTTGACCTGATGCGTAAGCTGCCACTGGCCAGCGAAATCATCCGCCATGCGCGTCAGGACCTGGTGCGCCGTTTGGATGCCTACAAGGTGGAAAAGCCCGAGATCATGCAGGCCGTGGTGGAGTTCATCGAGGCCAAAATGATGCCCATCATCGTGCGGCACGCCATTTCTGGCCGTGCGGACATCAATTCGGAGAACAAGCTCTTCCACGATCCCGAGGCCATCGCCATGCTCATCGACATCTTCTCCGAGCGCGGCTTCCACGCCACCGTGGACCTCCACCGCATTGAGATCCCCGAGCGCTTCGACCTGACCACCGGCGAGATTCAGTGCCGCAAGAAAAAAGTCTTCCGCTTCAACATCCGCTTCAAAGGCTCGGAGATTCGTCGTGGGTAAGCCAAATCGAGCAGTCCTTCAACCCGGTCTGACATACGAATCAGACAACGCCATGCGTATGAAACCCCTTACATCATCGAGCCTTCTCGAAGTAATTGCCACCCGTCCCGGGATGTATTGGGGGCAGAGCGCCAATCACTTTGATAGTCTCAAAGCCTTCCTAACTGGAGTGGAACTGGCAAACTCACCGCTTTTTATGCCTGAAGCCAAGGAGAGTCTCGCCAACTTGATTCCTCGCCACTTTAATGAGTTCGTGAAGGAAGAAACGGGACTTTCATTCCCGAACACTGGCATGGAGTGGGCAGTGATCATTGAAAGCAAGACACAATCTGATCGCGAAGCGCTAGACCTGCTATTGCACCTTCGGAAGAAGTACGACCAATCGAAGTGGGCTGCAGCAGCATCCAGACCATGAGTCTCTCCCGTCTCGACTTTCAGCTCGAAGCACAAGCCACCGACTCCCGCGCGCGAGCGGCAACATTTCGCACGCTGCATGGCGTCGTGCAGACGCCGCTCTTCATGCCCGTGGGCACGCAGGCGACGGTGAAGGCGCAGACGCCGGAGTCGCTGCATGCCTCCGGCTCGCAGATCTTGCTTGCGAACACGTATCATCTGCTGCTGCGGCCGGGGCCGGAGGTGTTTCGGAAGCTGGGCGGCATTCATCGCTTCATGGACTGGCCAGGATCGGTGCTCACCGACTCGGGCGGCTACCAAATCTTCTCGCTGCCGCATTCGCGGTCGATGACGGAGGAAGGCGCGGTGTTTCAAAGCTATGTCGATGGCCATCGCATCTTGCTGAGTCCTGAATTGAGCATCCAGACGCAGCGTGCCATCGGCAGCGACATCATGATGGTGCTGGATCAATGCATCCCCTCCACCGCCGATGAGAAAGCCGCGCGCGCGGCGCTGCACGTCACGCAACGCTGGGCCGTGCGCAGTCTCGCCGCGCGCGAGGACTCGCCGCAGTCGATGTTTGGCATCGTGCAGGGCGCGCTGTATCCGCATCTGCGGCGCGAGAGTGCGGAGGGGCTGATGCAGATCGACTTCGACGGCTTTGCCATCGGCGGACTGGCCGTGGGCGAAGAAAAAAACGAACGCGAGGACGTCTGCGAGCTCACCGCCGCGCTGCTGCCGCAGGATCGCCCGCGTTACCTCATGGGCGTGGGCACGCCGCTGGATGTGCTGGAGGCCGTGCACCGCGGCGTGGACATGTTTGACTGCATCATCCCCACGCAGGTGGCCAAGCGCGGCTCTTGCTTCACATCACGCGGCATCGTCGAGCTGCGGCGCTCGGTCTATAAATTCAGCGAAGAGCGGCTCGATCCCGCCTGCACCTGCCCGGTTTGCGCCAAATACTCACGCGCGTATCTGCATCACCTCACCAAGACGCAGGAACCACTCGGCTGGCAGCTCATGGGCCAGCACAACATCCACTTCTACCACCAGCTCATGCGCGAGATCCGCCAGAGCATCCTGGAAGATCGCTTCCTGCAGTTCTACCGCGAGAAACGTGAGATTTTGCAGGCCGAAGATGTCGATCATCCCGTGAAGGGGCCGAAAGCAGGCACCGCCAAGCCACTGCGCCTCGGCGATTACGAATTCCAGCTCGATCCCCTCACGATCCGCCACGGCAATGGCCAAATCATCCCCACACAGACCGATTCCAAGTGGCCTGAGCAACTTCAGATCGCCCAACGCCTCCGCCTTCCCTACGGAGTCGCTGCAGAAGACGCCACGCCGCTCATCATCTGGGATCTCGACCTCGGTGCCGCAGCGCCCGCGCTCTCCCTCATCCTCGCTTACGAAGAAGAAGCGCAAAAAGGCCCCGTGCGCCCGCTGCACCTCGTCAGCTTCACCGACGACCTCTCGCCCCTCCGCCTCGCCCTCAGCCACAAACGCCACTTCCCTTACCTGCGGCATGGCGCGGCAGATACCCTCGTGCTGCGCAACGTTTGGGACTCCCGCTACTGCCTCGGCTTGAAGTGGACGTTGATCCATGGATGCAGCGAGGAGATGCGCGCGCAGGCTCCCGGACCTGCGGAGGTGGTGTTAGGGAACTTAGGTCTTGGCGGCTTTTGCTAGAATAGCACGCACTCTCTGGATCACCATCTTTGCAGGTTGGAACTTCAAAGCTCCTCCTTGCTCCGGCTCTAGATACCACTCGATTTGATCTTCTTTTACGGGGCGGAGAGACAAGTGGTAGTTCGTTCCGACCCACAAGTCACCATCGCGACTGAGAAAAACTAGATAACGTCCTCCAGACAACCGGCACTGCGCACAGATGAATGTCTCATCGCCATGAAGGGTGAATGTGTCCGGCAAATCCCCTTTGAACCGTTGAACAACTTTGACTGTGGCTGTCTGTCTGTATGTCCAAATCGCGCCCTTCTGCTCCGATGCCGTTGGCTCACCCAACTCCACAATGGCAATGGCCGCGGCCTTCGTGACTAGATCGACCTCGCCCAGAAAAGCAGCCTTCGAATATGCCTGCGTCGCTGCGACGAAGCAGATGGCCATCAAGATAAACAAAGTCTTCATACTTCTGACTAACGAACGAGCATCTCTAACTCTTGGGTGAACGAACTAGAAGCTGCCGCCCTACTCGCTCACATCGATGTCATGCGTCTTCGGCCCCGGCTTTGTGGCTCCGCCTTTTCGTTTGAGGAAATGGCCTAGGTCCAGACCAAAGTAGGCAAGACAGTTCAGCAGCAATGCCGTGGCCGCGGCTTCATCCAGATTGCCAAAGATCGGGATGTTGTCGGGAATGAACTCCGCGACGCCAAAGCTGATGTTCAGCAGGTACAAAGCTGAGAGGATGCCCGAGGCGAGCACGAGGAGATCGCGAATGAGTTTCATGAGGAGTGTGGGGGTGAAGAAAGCAGAGCGCATTCTGCGCAGGCTTCCGCCGCCCCGTCAAATCGACATTTCAGTTGTCCATCACTTGCTAGAAAGCGTAAAACGATATTCATGACCCCACGACACCGTTGGTGCTCGGCAGAATTGTCGGTCATCCATCTCAGCCAGTAACGATGCTTCACGAAAATCCAAAGCTGTCCGAAGAGGACAGTCGTCTTATCGACCAGGTTTTCACTTGGATTGGAGAGCCTGTCAGAAAGTTTGTGTGGAGGGGGAAACCCGAGGACAGGAATAGATGAGAAGAACCAAAACGAAGGAAGACAAAGCGCTCGATGAGGCGCTGGACGTATTGATCGCCAAAAGCGGACATTCACCAGAGGCGATC
>JANOBP010000440.1:0-1147 GCA_031411715.1 Verrucomicrobiaceae bacterium
CGCATCTGGCTGACTTCATTGGGACTGAGTGCCATCATTGGAGCCGCGCTGATCATCAGCACGCAGCCTTCGTCAGGTGTGCGGTCAAAAATGGATCCGTGGGTGATGTTTCGGCTGTTTCTGATGCCGTTTTGCGTCTCTAGCTTTGCCGCGCTGGTAAAGGACGCAGGCTATGTGCTGGTGTTCCCGCCTTCGTGGCGAGAGAACGCTACAGGTGCTGCTTTGATCTTTGTTTTTCTACTCGCGGTCTGGCTTGTGAAGAAATCTCACGCCGCCAAAGGCACGCCGTAAGGCAGATGTTCTTGGCCGCTGCACCCGCAGCCGTGCCTGTGATGGCGCTACGCACGCAGCGCCAGGATCAGCTCATTCACGCGTTGCTTGAGTGCTTCCACATCGGGGTCGGCAAACGGTGTGTCCAGCGTGCTTACCGCGTTGCTGTTGGGTGCATTGGTGCCCGGTGGGCCTTGAATACCTTGTTCACCTTGGCCACCCTGACCGCCATCATTGCCACGCGGGATGCCAAAGGTGAAGCGCACGTTGCTGCCATCGTAGTTCACACTCACCGTGGCGGATTCACCCGCATTCAGGGTGTTCACCGCATCGATGATGGCTTGGGCAAAGGGCGGGCCTTGCTGGCCGGGGATGCCATCTTGGCCGGGTGCCCCCACGCCGCCGCGTGGGATGTCGAAACTGAAGTGCAACGTGTTACCGACGAGGTTGACCGTCGCCGTGGCGGGCTCGTTGTGGTTGATGGTGTTCACCGCATCGACCTGCGCGGCGAGGATGACGTTGAGAGCATCGATGAGGTCTTTGAGGCCGCTGAATTGACCGCGAAAGCGGTCGGCATCGACGAGTTGGCCGTTCTGCGGCCATTGGGGATCGTAAGACATGGTGGTTCTCCGTTCTCGGTTCGCAGTTCGCAGTTCGCGGTTACGGCACGATGGCTTCGACGGTGAGGCTTGGCACGCTTTCTCCGGCGGCGTTCTTGGAGGTGATGCGGATTTTGACGGTGGCACCGGTGGGGAGGTCTGGCAGGGTGGCGTCACTGTCAAAAACGGTGAGCACGGGATGGAATTCGGTGTCGGTGCCGACGATCCAGAGCCACACGCGGTAGGAGTCGGCGCGCAGCGCGTCATTCCAGTCGGGG
>JANOBP010000441.1:0-3313 GCA_031411715.1 Verrucomicrobiaceae bacterium
CACCAAAGAGATGCATGAGCAACTCCGTGCGCCCTGCACCCATCAAGCCGCCAATGCCGAGCACTTCGCCAGCATGGAGTTGGAGATGGATGTCATGCAGGCGTGTGAGGCCGCTATCGGCATCGGCCACGCTGAGGTGCTGCACCGTGAGCAATGGCGCGCCAGGCTGAGTGCTGCGTCGCGGGAAGAGATCGGTGATATCTCGGCCCACCATGTGACGAATGATTTCGGCCTTGCTGGTGTCTTGAACCGCGAGCGTGGTGATTGTGCTGCCATCGCGCAGCACGGTGACGCGGTCGGCGATGGAGAAGACCTCATCCAGCTTATGGGAGATGTAAATGCAGGCGATGTCGCGCGTGCGGAGGTCACGCAGGATGTCGAGCAGGATGCGCACTTCATGCTCAGCGAGTGCGGCCGTGGGTTCATCGAGAATGAGGATGCGTGAGTCTTTGGCCAGTGCCTTGACGATCTCGACGAGCTGCTTCTGACCGACACCGAGTGAGCTGACACGTGCGGCGGGATCAAGCTCCACTTTGAAGCGCTGGAGAAGCTCACGCGCCTGCCTCTGGATGCGCGGCCAGTCGATGAAGCAGCCCCAGCGGCGTGGCTCGCAGCCGAGGAAGATGTTTTCCGCCACGGTCATCTCTTCCACCAGTGCCAGCTCCTGATAGATGACCGAGATACCCGCCTGCGCCGCATCACGGATGCCGGTGAAGCGCGCCTCCTGTCCGTTGACCTCAAAACGTCCCTCATAACTGCCGTGGGCATGAATGCCGGAGAGCAGCTTGATCAGCGTGCTCTTGCCCGCCCCATTCTCACCGCACAGCGCATGGATTTCACCCGCATGCAGGTCAAACGAGACATCCTTCAGCGCCATGACGCCTGGGAAGGTCTTGGTGATCTGATGGGCTTGAAGAACGGGCTGCACGGGTGGGGAATCGGGAGGTGAGAGGTAGGTGGTATCGTCTATCGTCGATTGTTTATTTTGAATGGGCAGCTCACGCCAGCCACCAGCAGTAGCTGCCGCTGGGTACGGGGAGGATGGATGGACTGCCGCGCAGGAGCATCTCGCCGTGCTCCAGCTTACCGCGCTGCTGGCCGTAATGCTGAAGCAGCAGGTGATGGAGCGCGGTGGGAGTCAGCTCCGGCGTGTGGCAGGAAAGCAGCACACCCAGTGGCGTGTCGGAGAGCAGCTTGCCGATGACGGTGAGCAGCGGTGGCAGGTCGGTTTCGATCTTGAAGACCTCCCCCTTGGCACCACGGCCATAGGTGGGCGGATCGAGAATGATCAGGTCGTAACTGCGCTCACGGCGATGCTCGCGCTCGAGGAATTTGGTCACGTCATCGACAATCCAGCGAATGGGGTGGCCATCGAGTTGATTGAGTGCCGCATTCTTGCGCGCCCAATCCACCATGCCCTTGGCGGCATCGACGTGGCAGACTTCCGCACCCGCCAGCGCAGCCGCCAGCGTGCTGCCGCCGGAGTAGGCAAAGAGATTCAGCACCCGCGCAGGCCGCTTATGCGTCTGATGAAACTGCGTGCAGACCTCATGGATGCGCTGCCATTGGTCCCGCTGCTCGGGGAAGATACCCAGGTGACCGAAGTCGGTGGAGCTGAGGTGAAACTGCGTGCCATCGACCTGAATCGTCCAGGACTCCGGCAGGCGGTCACGTCCACGCCATTGATTGCCACCATCGCGGAAAAACGTCGCCGTCGCCTCCTGCCACTCGCTCTTCGGCAATGTCGGCCGCCACACCGCCTGCGCGCAAGGTCGTGAGAGAACCACGGAGCCAAAACGCTCCAGTTTTTGAAACGCACCACTGTCCAGCAGGGCATAGTCGATCAGGGCAGGGGAATGAGAGGTAGCTTGGGCCATTGGATGGAGAACTGAACCAGAACCGCGAATCAGACAAGCAGCGTGATCGTTTATCTCGCGCCTTCATGCCCGTACACCTCGCCACTGTGATTGCTGAGATCACCACCCAACCATCCGTGACCACTCTCCTCGCTGCCATGATCCAGCCCAGTCGCCGCGTGGCCACCTTCTGCACGGACGTTCCCACGCCGCCATCCAAAGCGGCTACCCTCGGCCCATCCGTCATCACCTCCAACCTGGACGCGATCACCTGGGTTGCCCGAGTCATCACCTGACCGCCAGACTCGATCACCTTTCGGCGGCACGTCATCGCCCCCGGCGCGGAAGTAACCACCTGCCGCTCAGACGTGACCACCTTTCTGCCAGAGGTGATCACCTCCAGCCAGAAAGCCATCACCTGCCGCTCAGTCGTTACTACCTTTGAGCCAAAGGTGATCACCTCCAGCCAGAAAGCGATGACCTTTCGCGCGGAAGTAATCGCTTATGAGCCGGGGGTAATCGCTTTCTGAGCTGGAGACATCAAGAAACCGCCTGAAATGCTGGATTTTATGGAAAATTAGATTTTGCTGGATCAGGAGAATGGTGTGTTCTTCCGCCACAGTTACCGGCCCCATGGCACCATTCATGGGGCGATAGGGGTATTCTGTAAGCTAGACAAATCCCAGGGCGATGCGTCTCGGGATCATTTGACTGCGTAACTGGCTCAACCCGCTTGCAATACATGGCGAAATCGCTAAAAACGGGAACTGTCAGTCACTTGGGCAACCTAGGCAATGTTGTTCTGGCGGCTGGATACCGGAGACCTGCAACCAATTATTTTGGGTCATATCGCTGCCATCTGTAACAAACGAAACTCACATGGGTATCTGAAAGCGTCGAGGTCTGAACTAGCAAACCACTATCCCGCTCCATTATGAAACCGGAATCATCACCACCTTCTCAGATGCGTTCCAAGACACGGTGGCTTTGGCTGATCTCAGCTTTGAGTGTCATCGTTGGCACGGGGATCTGGATCATGTTTAACGCTGCCTTCAAAACAGATACACCATCATCATCCGAGCATTTCCAAACAACTGAAGTCCTCGACAAAGGCGACACCCCAAAAGCTGCCGTCAAAGATGAAAATCCTCCAAATTCAGAAGCCTCCAAGTCAGTCCAATTACCATTTCGACTGCAAACTGACAATTCAGGTGCCGATGAGCAGTCATTGAAGAACAATTCCGAAGGAAAGGGAACCCCTTCAAGTCCTGAGAAGGCAGTGTCATCAAGAGAGAATCAGGAAAAACAGGGAGTCAAATCACCTGAAACAATCGCCGGCGTTTTATCTAAACTCCATGATCTCTCCGATCCGAAGGTGAGGGACGAGCTTGCTCAGCAAATACGTGTGATTGAGGATCAAAGGAAAAAAGAGGCATGGGACTTCGCGCGCCTGAAGG
>JANOBP010000442.1:0-23860 GCA_031411715.1 Verrucomicrobiaceae bacterium
CAGATGTCAGGCGCGGCACAGGCAATGACGCCATTTTTGTAAAACACGAAGCTGGTGACGAGTTCGAGCTTGTCGGCAAAGACATGCTTCTTGTCCATCACTCCGTCGCCGTTGGTGTCTTCGAGCCATGAGATGCGGTCAGTGGGATCGCGGTCGGTGTTCTTGGTCCAGGAGCCGCTGTCCTTCCACTTCTCGACGTTCAACTCACGGCGGCCATTCGGATACTCAGGCGTCTCGCAGACCCAGAGGCGACCTTTCTCGTCCCAATCGACATTCATGACCTTGTTGATCAGCGGCTCGCTGGCGACGAGCGAGATGTTGAACTCAGGATGCACCTCGATTTTCTCAGCCGCTTTTTCAGGCCGTGTGGGGCCGCCTTCGACGTAACGGAGGTTGTCGCCGAGTTCGTCGGGCTTGCAGAGTTCGTCCGCGTTTTCGCGCTTACCTGCCCAAGCGATTCCGCGCAGCAAAAGGGCACGCATGGTCGGGTGGCTGAAGTTTTTGTGGTAATGGCCGGGGATGCAGGTGAAGGCGCGGTAGTTATCTTTTTCGTAACTCCAGATCTGCGGCTGGATGTCGTAGATGCTGACTTGTTTGCCGCCTTTGGTGCTTTCTTCGGCTTTCTTGGCGGCTTTTTCGTTGCGCAGGCCAGCGGGCTTCGGCGTGTAGGCTCCAGCAAGGATTTTGCATTCGGGTAGCAGGTCCATGTCGTAGTAGATCTCGTCGTCCATGGCGAAGTTCGACATGTCCTTGGTGATCGGGTTCTCCTTGTCGGTGAAATAGAGGTGCATGGGACCTTCCAGCCACTTGGTGTGCTCGAAGTTCCATGAACCGCCGATGACCGACTTGAACCACTCGTGATCTCGAGACACCGCCCCTGCATGAATCGTAACCACACCGCCGCCACGGGCGATGAACTCCATCAAATTCTTGCGGTCTGGGCCGATGTTGATGTTCCCCGCCTCCTGCGCGTGAAGGATGAGCACGTCAGTTTTATCGAGCTGCTCCTTCGTCGGGAATTCCATGCCACCATCGGCCTTGGCACCACGGTCATTGAGCAGCGGCACCCATTCCTTTAAAAACTGCGGGAAGTCGTGTGCGCCGGGGCCGTGTGATTTTTTACCAGCACGGATGAAGACGCGGAGCGGCTCCGCAGCGGTCAGAAGTGAGAGGTGAGAGGTGAGAAGTGCCGCGATGAGCAGTAGATGGCGTTTCATGGTTGGTTGACGTGTTGTTGTTCGATGATCTTTCGAAGAGCGATGACGATCTGATCTTCTGTGAATCGAAGTCCTGTGGTTTGAAAAATAAACAGATTCAGGTCTGCCATATTTCGCAGCCGATCCTCCACCGTGGGGGTTCGGCCAACGACCCTGCGGATCTGTTTTTGTGTATGGTCTGAATTTATCGGCATGGAGATCATCAATGAGCGGTCAGGTAGTCAGCACCACATTGTTTCAGATGCTAGCCACTTCAACGCACGCCGTGAAGCCCGTTTTTGCACGGGGCACTATCGGAAATGCACATTGAAGCAACCCGGCTCTAAGTTTCCGGTTCAAGATCGTCCTATTGTTCGGTGTAAAAGCCCCAGACGGTGTTGGAAAACTCGCCAGCGGCAAAACGGATGATCTTGGGGGCGGCTCCGGCCTCGTAGATCGGGAATTGATACTTCACCATATACAATGGGTCGGTGATGCTGGCAGTCTCACCGGTGGATCTCCAGGCGTGTCCCCAGACGTTGACGCCCTCGATTTCAAATCGATCGCCATCAAAGCAGTGGCCGATGAATTTCCATTCACTCATGGGACGGCTCCAGACTACTTCTTGCCTTTGTTCTTTTTCTTCTTCGGCTGCGGCTCACCAGCGTCATCGAAAGCTGGTTTGCCGCCGGTGAGATCGGCGAGGAGACGGGCGACGTAGCCGGCGAAGCGGCCATCGGGGGATTCCCCTTTGGTGGGCAGGGCTTTGAGTGATTCGGCGATGGGTTTGGCTTTGTCACCGAGATCGCCGATGGCGTTGAGGGCGCTCATGGAGGTGAAGACGTTTTGCTGGCTCCAGTTGGCGAGTTTGACAAGTGCGGGCAAGGCGGCGGCGCGTTCGGCATCGCTACCGTATTTGGCGAGAGACCAGTTGGCGGCGACTTGGACGTAGGTGGAGCTGTCTTGGGCGGCTTTGAGCAGTTCTTCATGAGCAGCAGCGTTGCCAGCATGTCCGCGCATGAGCATGCCCATGGCAGACCAGTAGCGGATGGCACTGTCTGGATCAGCGAAACCGGCTTTGAGGTCGTTGATGGCCTCTGGCTTCATGGAGGAGGCATCCCCAGCCGCTTTGAGAATGCGGGCGATGGGATACAGCTTGGCATCGTGAGCCATGTCGTAAGGCGTGGTGCCTTCCGCACGCTGATGCATCTCGCCTTCAGGCAGCAAGCCGGCATCACAGATCTTGAGCGCGAGGTTCTCCTGTGCCGCACGCAACTTGGCGAGGGTTTCGGCGTGTTCTGGCTTGGCCGCGAGGTTGTGGACTTCATCGGGGTCACTTTGCAGGTCGTAGAGTTCCTCGGCGGCTTTGGGTTCCTGCCAGAAGATGGATTGCTCGGGCGTGAGCTTGCCTTCATCGAAGAGCTTCTTCCAAACTCGCGTGCTGGGTGTTTCAAACTGGTAGCTGACATGCTGCGCCTGCGAGAGATGCGGCATGTAGTTGCGCAGATAAGAAAAGCGACCGTCGGTGACGCCGCGCACGCAGTCATAACGCTCATCCATACGACCACGGAAGCCATAGATGAAGGGCTGCGGCTTGGTTTGATTCAGTCCGGCAAAGGCGTGGCCCTGCATCCACTCCGGCGGCTGAATGCCGACGATGCTGAGCAAGGTGGGCGCGAGATCGACGAAGCTCACGAGGCGGTCCGACTTCACACCGGCACCGTATTCCTTTGGCGCGAGGTGTTTCCAGTTGGGCGGGAAATAAACGACCATCGGCACCTGCAGGCCGGAGTTGCTGGGCCAGCGCTTGTTGCGTGGCATGCCGCTGCCATGGTCAGCGTAGTAAAAGACGATGGTGTCAGCGGCGAGACCGGCTGCTTCGAGTTCTTGGAGACGTTTCCCCGCAGAAGCATCCGCTTCCGTGACCTGATCATAATACTGCGCCCAATCCTGCCGCACTTCCGGCGTGTCGGGATGATACGCTGGCACGCGGACCTTGGCGGGATCGTGAATGGCGGTGTGCGGGCGCTTGCGGAGCTGGCTTTCGTGGCTGCAGGTCTCGTTGAAGATGGCAAAGAAGGGCTGACCGCTCTTGCGGTTCTTCCACGAGGCTTTGCCGGAGGATTCGTCCCACACGCCATCGGGTTTGGCGAGGTTGTAGTCTTCTTTGCTGTTGTTGGTGCAGTAGTAACCGGCTTCACGGAGGAACTGCGGATACATCTTCGTGTCCTTTGGCATCTGCGTCATGCTGCGCATGTGCTCACCACCGGTGGAGGGCGGATACATGCCCATGATGATCGTCGTGCGCGCAGCGGCGCAGACGGGGGCACAAGACCACGCGCGCTTGAAAAGCATGCCCTTGGCCGCCAGCGCATCGACATTCGGCGTCGTGGCATAAGCATCGCCATAGCAGCCCATGTGCGGCCCATGGTCCTCGCTGGTGAGCCAGAGGATGTTGGGCTTATCAGCCGAAAAGGACGATTGCAGAACGCAGAGTGAAACGAGGAGGCTCAGGTACTTCATGGAGGGGCTTGGAACGAGTGCGCGCATGATGATCCTTCAGCGGGGTGAAATAGACCCAAGAAATGTGCAATCCGAGCGTGCAACCAGTCGTTGAAGCGCGTGACCATGAGTGAAGCCCCCCAACCCGAGACGGTGATCGCCGAAGATCCGCAGCCAGAGGCGGTGGTGGTGCCGACGCGACGCGCGAATGGACTGGTGTGCTTTTGGCGTAGCGTGGGCGGCGGATCCTTGACGCTAAGCATCGCGATTCATGTGGGCTTACTGCTCCTCGCGGGCACCATCGTTCTCGTGCAGCAGCTTGAAGATAAGCAGGTCGATTTCCTGCCCGGCGGAGGCACGCAGCAGGGCGCAGAGGCCAGTTCGGAGTTGGCGGAGCGTGTGCAAATCAAGAAGCAGCAGAAATTGAACAAGGTCATGCCACTGCAACGCGTGGTGAGCACCAGCATCGACGCAGCGATCACCCTGCCTGAGGTGCCGATGGAGACCATCAACCTGCCGGATATGGGAAGCCTGGCAGGTGGGAAGATGGGCAGCGGTGGTTTTGGCTCAGGCGGAGCTGGTGGCGGCTTTGGCAGTGGACACGGCAACGGTGGCATGAGCGGGATGACTT
Organism: Verrucomicrobiaceae bacterium; assembly: GCA_031411715.1. Lineage (GTDB taxonomy): Bacteria > Verrucomicrobiota > Verrucomicrobiia > Verrucomicrobiales > Verrucomicrobiaceae > Prosthecobacter. The sequence continues at coordinate 4,330 of JANOBP010000442.1, forward strand.
TTAAACCGCTCATGATGTTCGGGATGAACCTGAAGAATGTGCGGAAAATCGCGGTGGTGATGGATGTGTCTCGCTCCATGACGAGGTATCTACCCATCGTGGTGAAGGAACTCGATAAAGTGGCCAAGGGCAGCCACGTGGTGCTCTACTTCGGCTGCGGAGTCACGGAGCTCCGCGGCAAGCAAAAGATCGACGAGAAGCCGCACCTCACCAAAGAGGAACATTTTTCGACCTTCTGGCAGGTCTGGGAGGGTAAGACACCGCTCGGCACACCGATGGAGGACGTGAAGAAAATGAAATACGATCCTGCGGCTCCGATGCCTCTGGAGTCGATCTACAAGCTGATGAAGGAGCGGCCCAACACCTGGTATGTGGACTTCTGCGGCATCACCTACGCTTGGACGGCGCTGATGAGCAAGGAGGTGGAAGAAGCCGATGCCATCTACTGGTTCGCCGACTTCCAGGACAAAGTGGATGCAGGCATGATGGCCGACGTCGTGAAGCGCATGAAGGCACGCAAACAAAAGCTCTTCATCCACGCGACGGTGAAGGGCCGGTCCTTTGAGCAGGTCAAAGAAGGTATGGTCATCCCCACCGGCGGTGAGGTGGTCGAAGTGGAATTGCCGAGGAAGTAGCGTTGGAAAACAGCCGCCAAAGTTTCGTTGCAAGCACATCAGCACAGGGGCGATCCTGTCATGCGGCGGCACCCATGCCAAGTGCCAATCCAAGAAGCCGCATGAACTCGTAGGCCATCCGCCAACCCGGAGCATTTCCCGAATTTATTTTGTCACGCAGTTGCAACCTGAACCCGCCCCCCATTCGGGTCAGGAGTCGATTCATGACAAACTGGGTGCTCAGGCGGATGGGTGGCTCCGGGGGGGGGACGGCTTTGCCGGAGAGTTGGAGAAGAGGAGTTAGTCGTGCGCCCGGCTATGGCCTCGTCACGCTCACCCTCAAAGACGGCAAGAGCCTCTCCGCCACCTTCGACAAAGAAGACGCCCAACAAATCCGCCTCCGCCTGCCCGATGGAAAACTCCAAACGGTGCCACGCGATCAAATCGCCAACGCAACCCCACCCATGAGCATCATGCCGCCGATGCTCGGACTGTTGACCAAGCCCCAGATCCGCGACGTCGTGGCCTACCTCGCTAGTTTGAAGTCGAAGAAGAAGTGAGGCCTCAAATCCACGCAACTTTAGTCTCATGCCGTCAGCTATCGCCCCCCGCCACTGTCATGCGTCCTTTTCATGCCATTCTTTGAGAAGCTTTTCCATCGATACGGTCTGTCACATGGCGGTATTAGTCGAGTGGGAGTTTGTCTTCAAGGCGGACGCCAGTTCCCATGGCAGCTAAGGAACTCTCGTCCTATAAAACATTCTGCCAGCGGGAGGGAAGCGGTACGGGAAAGTTGGCTGGGGCACGAGATCAGTCCAAGTTTGCAGATCATTGCTCTGCTGAATCACCCCGGTGCCATCCAACTGCAATTGTCCACCCGTGCTGTTCACCAAAGTAACCACCCCATTCTTACCCTGAACCATTCGGACGCCTGAAAACGACGAGTTCACCGACACTTCCACCACCGGTGCGTCGATCGAGATGTAACCCGCCCCGCCATGGGCCCCACAAGAATAAAAATACGGATCCAAATACCAGGGTTCAGTAGCAACACCTCCGCCAGGCCCGCCCTTTGCCGAAAGGAAAGAGCTTCCTTGGAAAATGATGGAGGACGCGTGCAGATCAATGAAGCCGCCAGAGCCACCACCGCCTGGACCAGCCCTCACCCCGAGTCCGTTCTGGTAAGCTGCACCTCCCACCGAAGCGTCTGCACGAATAATTCCCGAGATGCTGATTGTCCCAGGCGTGGCCAACTGCAACGCACCGCCACCACCGCCACCAGCACCACCACCGAAGTCACCAAAAAATGCTGTTCCACTTCCGCCACCGCCCCCGCTTCCCCCGCCACCGGTCACGCCGGGAACCAAATTTGGCAGAGGACAGAATACAGCACCTTCTCCAGGCGGAAGCGCAGTGCGCGAAGTGGCGGCAAGCCCTTTCAAGGCCATTCCCGCTCCACCACCCGCCGTCCCTGAACCGGTTCCAGGATGGGGCCCGGCCAATCCTCCCCGCAGTCCACCGCCTGTCGTTCCGGCTTGAAAACCTACTCCCGCTGCCCCCCCCCGCCGCCGCCGCCCGGCCCGGCCGCATCTGAAGGAAAAGGCGCAGATAGATCAATGGTTCCCGCGATGGAGATGCTCCCTGTTGCGGCGAAGAATACCGGTGTGTTGAGATTGTTTTTCACAAACCGCACAACCACACCGGCGGGTATGTTGATCGACGTAAAGTTAAAAACCCCGTCGGGAGCTACAGCCTGCATGTCGAGCGTCACGTTGCCAGTCGGCTCAAACGGGCCATCACTACCGTCAGAGACAACGACGACTGCATGGAGTGCCTGAGTGAAACCAATAAGCAATAGTGAAAACAGCGGCAGTAGGGAGTTTCTCATATTTTTACGGCGCACTGATTTGACCTCGAAATTTGCTTCGTCAAGAAATGGCGGAGAAAACGACGCCAAGCTGCAACTGCGCAAGAAAGGGCCAGCAATAAAGGGGCAGGGGTCGACAGTTGACTGAATGCTCGATTTGTCACGCCGTTGCAAAGTGACCCTGTTTTCCCCCGCGTGCTGACGGACGCGTTCTGGTGAGAAAAGGGGCTTGGTTTCAACGGCCATGGTGAGGTGGCGATGATGGCAGATCACGGGTGCTGCGCACGGGTTAAGTTGTGGTTAAGGCAATCCGCTTAGTCTTACGCGCGCGCATACGCGCGAGGATTAGAAAATGAGCTTGGAATTGTAATCGCCGACCGCCTCGAGCTGTGGTTGCATCCGCCCCATGCCGCAACCGCTTACATGGTCCAATAACTTGGTGTGGAATGCACCAGGTGCCGTGTGGAATGGTTTTGTGGCCACACCCAACCCACACACCATGACCAACGATAACAAAGTTAGCGCTGCCATCAGCGCCCAGGCCAAAGCGGACATCCTCGCCGCCTTTGGCACCATCAAGACCAACCTGCCCTTCCTCATCAATCTCAGCCCGGAGGACCGCCGCAACATGCCGACCATCGGCACCGCGCGTGGTGCCATGAGCAGCACCTTCCAAATGGAAATGGCGGCCCACCCGGACTTGATGCCGTCCTACGTCGATATGACCGAGGTGGCCAAAGACGTGGCGCTGCTCTCCGATCTGGATGAACTCATGGCCTGCGCCAAGGAAGTGTGCGAAGGCATCGAAGACACCCGCCAAGCCGTCGGCAGCGACCTCTACCTCGCCTTCCTGAGCTTTTACAACAACGTGGCCCAAGCCGCCAAGCGTGGCGTCGTCGGCATCAATGCCGTCTATGAAAACCTGCGCCGCTTCTTCCGCCGTGGTGGCAGCACGCCACCCCCTGCTCCACCCGTCACCCCCTAAAAGAAGGCGTTCCAGGTCATTTACGGCAAGAAGCATGAAAATAGCGCCAATTTGGCCAATTTTCTCGTAAATGACCGGAACGTTGACGTAAATTACGTCAACGTTGACCTAAAATAGGTCAAGCTCGAGCCTCAGCACGTCACGCTTGGCACAAAATGCGCCAAGCTCGACGTGCCGGGCGTCAAGACTGACCTGCTGTAGGTCGAGCGCCACCCTCTGAGCCTCAAGCTCGGCCACCTAAGCGTCGAGCGCCACCTGTTGAGCCTCAAGCCCGACGCCCCGAACGCCAAGCCCCAGGCCTTAAACGTCAAACTCCAGCCCCCACACGTCATGCCTTTTGATCCCAACCTCCCGCAAGAGAATACCCCCGCCGATGCGGCGCAGATGCGCAGCCAGCTCAACGGCCTCAAAGACCTCATCGACGCCCTCAACGTCATCATTTCCGCAACGGTGGATGGCGTGAACACGATTAACTTCAATGAGCCCGCCAGCGCCACGGTCAACCTCGTCGGCAACACCTTGCACTTCAGTTTCGACATCCCACGCGGCGGCGTGGGGGCACCTGGCCAAGATGGCATTCCCGGCCAGCAAGGCCCACCTTTTGCGCAGGCTTTGGTCGATGCCGTGTACACCCTTGATCCCGGTCAAGCAGCCACGGTGAGCGTGAACTTCGATGGAACGAACGTGCGCTTCACCTTCGGCATCCCCCGAGGCAACGACGGAGGCACCGGCCCCCAAGGCGATCAAGGTCCGCCGGGAGAAGTGACGAATTCGGCTTTGGCCAATGCCATCAGTGGCACCAGCAGCAACACCAATGCGGTGAGCACGCTGGACACACCCTTTGCCGACCCGGATGTGGAGGCGCTGCGGGCGAAGTTGAATGAGTTCATCTTGGCGGGCCGCCGCTAGTGGCTATTCCAGCGCCTCAAATCATTACTCGAGCCGCTTGAGGGAGCCGATGCGGTACATGCCGCCTTGAAGCTTGAGATTGTCCTGGTCGGCAGCGGCGGCATCGAGGAAGAGAAGACGGGGGAAGTCATCGAGCTCAATGCGGTGGGTGCCTCCTTTGGCATCTTTGAATGCGGCGGCGAGGTCGCTGAGGTCGGCGATGGTGTGCCCGTTGACTTTGTTGACGATGATGCCGCCGAGCTTGTCGTAACCTTGAGCGCTCGGTGTGGGGAGGACGGTGCTGAGGAAGACGAGTTTTTTGCGGCCTGCTTCCTCGGCTTCATCGGGATGCGCGGCGATGTGGGCGAGGCGGAGGAGGGCGGCGTTTTCGCTTTGCTGCTCGCCAAAGGATTCAAGATACGGACGTGAGAGCTCCTGGAAGAGCAAGCCACCCATGAGGAAGTAGCGCGGGCCTTTGTCGAAGAGGTAGGGCATGACGAGGTAGTCGTCAGGGCTCTTGCGTGTGAGCGTGCCCGTGAGGGTCTCTTCTTTGCCGTCGCGGAGGACTTTGATGTCGAATTTTTCACCCACATAGGCACGGCCACGGACGAGGTTGCTGGCACTGAGGGGGCCGTATTGCGGGTCCTTATAGTCGCCACGCGAGTCGATGGAGTTGCCGTTGATGGCGAGGAGGATATCACCTTTTTTGAGGCCGGCTTTTTCAGCGGAGGCCCCTTTGGAGACGCTGGTGATGAGGACGCCGGGAGAGTCCGGCTTGAGGCCGAGGTAGTCGCGCAATTGTCCGTCGAGCGTGACTTGGAATTCCATTCCGAGGCCGGGGAATCCTTCATATTGACCATCCGCGAAGTCTTTGAGGAAGTGCTCAATGATGGGCGCTGGGAGGATGGTGGTGACTTGGTTTTTGGAGTCGTAGGTGAGTAACAGGCCAGCGAGTTTGCCATCCTTGATGACGGGGAGCGTGAAGCTGTTGGCCTCACTGCGGATGATGCCAGTGGCCTCATAAACGAGGAAGCCGGAGCCCTCGACGATGTAGCGGCGTGTGAGCACTTTGCTGATGCGCAGTGGCGTGTCGATGAGATCACCGACGCGGCCGGTCTGCCAGATGGAAACGGAGTCACCGATGCGACCGGTGGAGTCGATACCCATGGGCTTGAGGCCTGCGAAGAAGGCTTTTTGCTGCTCGGCAGGCACCGCAGAGGCGATGATGGCGAGATTGGCCTCGTAATCGACGGCGACGACTTTGGCGGGGATTTTTTGGCCACTGTCGGTCTGCTCAAGCTCGATGTAAGTGGCATCGGCGACCATCTGGCCGGTGACCAGGACGCGATTGCCTTCCAATACGACACCCAGGCCGCGGCTGCTCTGCGGAGACTCTTTTTGCCACGGCAGGTGCAGATTATAGCCCTGTGCGGTGACGTTGACTTTGAGCAGTGAATTGGTCTGCGGGGCGTTCTGGATTGGACGGAGGACAAGGGGCACAGGGGAAGCCGGACCTTGAGCCAGCAAGCTGCTGGCGAGGGCGATGGTGGCGAGGAGGCAGATGGGGCGCGTCATGATGGTAAGGTGGGAGGGAAGGAAGGGGCGCAGGCTTGGAATTCACTTCAAAAATCAAAAATCGAATGCTCATCAATCAAATGAGCGGCGGATGGTGGTTGTGATCGATTGACGATTGATGAACAAGGATTGGTGATTTTTGAAGTGATCGGAGTGCAGGGCTACTCGTTGCCGAGGTAGGAGGCTTCTTGGATGTTGTAGGTCTGCATGATGCGGGGATGGGCGAGGTCGGCGAGATCGCGCTTGAGAATGAGCGGGCGATTTTTTTCGCGCAGGAGGATTTCGACGAAGGGCTTGTCGTTTTTGGCAAGGGCCTCCTGAACGTCTTTGAGGGATTTGATTTTCACGCCGTTGATTTCATCGACAAGGCTCTGTGCATAAGGGGTGAGCCACGTGGTGACCTGATCTGGCAGGACGGTGGTGAGCACGACGGGCTCAGGGCGCTCGACGTAGAGTTTGTCGGTGAGGTAGCGCTCAAAAAAGTAGGTCACACTGCCATCACGAATCTGATGCGCGTCCATGAGGTTGCGGTCGAGTGGCTGAAAGACGAGTCCGGCATAGACGAGATATCGCGGGCGCTGATTGTACTGCGCGCCGAGCTTCACATAAGGGTCAAAGCGCTGGAGCTTAACGGTGGTGGTTTGCTTTTTGCCGGCGCGTGAGTGCGTGAGCTCGATGCTGTCACCGGCGTATTTGCGCTCGACGATTTCGTTCATATCAACAAGGTCGCCCTCGATGCGGACGAGGCCGTTGTTGAGCACTGGGTTGCCATCAATGGCAAGAATGACGTCGCCCTCTTTGAGGAGCTTTCCAGCGCTGCCAGCGGGCTCGACGCTGCCGATCATCACGCCGATGCCATCCGCGGCAAGGCCGAGCGCCTTGCGCTGCGCGGGGTTTTCAATGGGGAAGTCGCTCACGGCGAGATCGACGTAGTGATCATATTGTCCATCTTCGACGTCTTTGAGGAAGCGCTTGATGACAGGCACCGGGATCATGTAGCCAACGTTTTGGGCCACGCGGCCATTGAAGCCCTGGAAAGCCACGCCGACGACTTTGCCATCCTGCACGACGGGGCCGCCGGAGTTGCCCGGATTGATAGCAGCATCGACTTGAATGCAGAGGTGCGAGTCCACGCTGGTGTGGCTGTAAGGCCGGAAGTCGATGCGAGAGACGACACCGCGTGTGACCGACATGCGGTCTCCGCCGATGGGATAACCAATGGCGATGACTTCCGTGTTGAGCTTTGGGATGCCGCCGAAGGCAAGTGGCTTGAGCTTTTCAAAATGCGCACCGTCTTCCGCCTCGATGAGCGCAAGATCACAATCATGCGCGATGTGGATGATGCGGGCCGGATGCGGCTCGGGATCCGTGGTGGTGCGGATCAGAATGCGTGTGGCATTGCTGACGACGTGCGCATTGGTGAGGAAACGATTTTTGCCGATGAGGAAGCCTGTGCCGCTACCGCCGGAGGGCTGGCCAGCGTTCCATGGCTCGCGAAAATCCGGCATGAGCACGGATACGTCGATGTTGACGATGCCATCCCACTCAGGCGGCGTGGAAGCATCCAATTGCGGAGCCTCGGCATTGGTTTGTGCATGCAGCAGTGCCGGGAAGGCAAGCGCTGCGAGGAAAAAGGCGGAAAGCGAGCGTGATTTCATGCGTGGTGACCTGGAAGCTGAGAACATACGCAGGCTGGGGCCTTTAGCACAAGGCTGACGCAGAAATAATTCGATATGTGAGAAGAAGGTAAGACCGCTGGTGCTGCCACGTTCTCCCCTGCCCTTCATCCATCATGAAAGCTCTCACCCTTCTCATCTTCGCCCTTTTTTCCCTGACTGTCAGCACGTGGGCAGACCTCTCGCTGCCTCACTTCTTCAGTGATCACATGGTGCTGCAGCGCGAGCGCAGCGTGGCGATTTGGGGAAACGCCGCGCCAAATGCCGAGGTCACGCTTTCATTCAAAAAGAAATCCGCCACAGCCAAAGCGGACAACCAAGGCCACTGGCGTGCTGCCTTGGAAACAGGCGCAGCAGACGCCACGGGCGCGACGCTAACGGTGACCTCAGGCGGCCAAAGCGTGAGCATCAACGATGTGCTCGTGGGCGAGGTGTGGCTCGCCTCCGGTCAATCCAATATGTTTTTCCCGATGGACCGCGTGGCGGCGTATGCGGAGCTGATGTCGAAGGCCAATCATCCCGGTCTGCGCATGTTTGGCGCGCCACTGGTGACGGCTGTGGAGCCACAGAGCGACATTGCAGGTGAGTGGACGCTTTGCAGCCCGCAAACGGTGCCAAGTTACTCAGCGGTGGCTTTTTTCTTCGCGCTCAAACTGCATCAGGAACTTGGCGTGCCTGTCGGTGTCATCAAAACCGCGTGGGGTGGCAAGCCCGTCGAGACCTTCACCAGTCGCGAGGCTCTGAACACTCTCCCCGGCACCAAAGCGCTCGTAGATGCCACGCTGAAAGCTGACGCGTCCTATGAGCAGGCCAAGGCACAGGCGCAGTTTGAGGCACGACTCAAGGCATGGGAGGAAAGCATGGCCGCCGAGCGCAAGAAACCCGCCGCCGAGCGAAAAACCATGGGCAAAAAGCCCACCGCACCCAAGCGCCCGCTCGACACCGAAGGTCAGCCAGGCGTGCTGTTTAACTCGATGATCAATCCTTTTGTCGGCTACACGATGCGCGGCGCTATTTGGTATCAGGGAGAAGGCAATGCCAAAGCTGGTGCCGTGCCTTATGATCAAACGCTGCCTCTGATGATTCGCGACTGGCGTCAGCGTTGGGGAGATGAGTTCTCCTTTTACTTCGTGCAATTGGCCAACTACCGCGCGCCTTCGACAGAACCTGGCACACCAGATCCATGGGCGCTGCTACAGGACCGCATGCGGCTCCTGCTGGCCACCACTCCCAAAACGGGCATGGCGGTCATCAATGACGTCGGCGAGGAAAAAGACATCCATCCGAAGGACAAACGCACACCGGGTGAGCGCCTCGCGCGCTGGGCGCTGTCAAAGGACTACGGCCGGGAGCTCGTCATCAGCGGACCGCTGTATCAATCCAGTCAGGTTCAGGGCGCTGCGATGCGCGTGGCCTTCAACCACGTCGGCACGGGACTCAAAGCCCGTGATGGTGCGGCGCTGAAGCGTTTCGAGATCGCGGGTGCTGACCGCGTCTGGCACTGGGCCGAGGCAAAAATCGACAGCGCCAACAGCGTGCTCGTCAGCAGCGCCGATGTGAAACAACCTGCTGCCGTTCGTTACGCATGGGCCAGCAATCCCACTGGAGCCAATCTTATCAACAGTGACGACCTCCCTGCCTCCGTCTTCCGCACAGATGACTGGAGCGATGTGGAAGCGCCGAGCACCATCGACACGCGCCGTGCTCTGGCAGCTGAAATCCAGGAGCTGAACGCCAAAATAGCCAGGATGGACCGCAACAGCGATGAAGCGAAAGCGCTGCGCAAGAAGGCGCAGGAGATGATGGCGAAGTTCAAGGCGGGTGCGCCCGCGAAGTAAGCCCATTAACCAGCGCTGCGCGATTTGGCCTCGGCATCGAGCTCTGCGCCCACGGCTTGGAAGGCGCTGGCGAGTTCCTGCCATTCTGCGGCCGTTGTTTGCCAGCCGCCACTGAGTCGAACGACTCGACGCAGCTCCTCCGGTGATGCGCCGAGAGCGCTGACGACGACGGATGAGCCTTCTTTGCCAGAACTGCATGCTGAGCCGGTTGAAATGCTAAATCCGCGCCGTGAAAGTCGCGTGAGCCATTTTAGATTCTCATGCGTTGGCATGACCATGAGCGAGGTATTCCAAAGTCGTGGCGCAGCGGCGCTGATGACACGCAGGCCCGGAAAAGCGGCCTGCATGGCCACTTCAAAGCCATTTCGGCCTGAATCGTCGCACTTGGCGATTTGTGGCGTGAGTGTCTCCAGCGCTGTCACCATGGCCTCGATCGCTGGATAGTTCTCCGTGCCAGCACGACGGCCTTTTTCCTGCGGTCCGCCGTGAATGAGACGCATCACTTCCTTTTCATCACGCAGCACCAGAAAGCCTGCGCCCTTCGGCCCACCAAATTTATGTGAGCTGCCGGTGATGTAGTCACACGCACTGAAATCAGCCTCCAGCTTGCCAATCCACTGGCTGGCATCGGTGTGAAACGGAATGCCTTTCTGCCGACACTGCGCCGCAAGCTCACGCCAAGGCAGCAACTCGCCGCTTTCATTGTTCGCGGCCATCACGGAGACGAGCGCGGCTTCAGGAATCTCGCTGTTCGCATCAAACTCGCGCATCTTCGTCCAATGCCGTGCCGCCTCGCGCACGCTCGGATGCTCGATGGTCGAAATCGACGTCGTTTGGCCGATTAAGGCCGAGAAGAGCATGTTGTTGGCCTCCGTAGCACCCGAGGTGAAGACAATGCGCTCTGCATCGACACCGAGCAGATCACCGAGGCGCTCGCGTGCAGACTCAAGCTTCTGAGCTGTGATGCCCGCATCGCGATACAGGCTCGAAGGATTGTGCCAATGCCTCTCACTCGCCAACAACCAAGCCTCACGTGCCTGCGGCAGCATGGGAGTGGTGGCATTAAAATCGAAATAGCGGTTCATGCTGAAATGCGGCTGCTTGTCGGCACAAACCGTGATGGCAGCGGAATGTGGATCAGCAAGAGAATGAGCGAGCCACCGATGAACGGCAGCCAGGAATCCAACTCACCACGCGAGTTCAGTCCGTTGACGAAACCAAGGACACCAATGCTCTCACTGAGCGCAAAAATGACGATGTTGCCGACTAGAAAGGCAGACTGGCCTGCGGCTGTCTCCAACGAGGTCTTGCCAGTGCTGAAGCCTCCAAGCATGAAATAGCGCACGACGAATGAGAGTGCCGCATTGCTTCCGGCAACGAGCGCGAAGATGTCGGTGAGTGATTCCTCCGATTTGACGCCATCCTGAACATTGAGCACGAAAGCCAGAACAACCTGTCCGATGCACAAGGCACCCCAGATGACAAAGACGGTGAATTGGATGGGCTTGAGTTTCATGCGCACTTCAATCGCTGCGGATGCGTATAAACATTCATCGTACTGCCACGCAGGAAGCCCACGAGCGTCTGGCCTGAGTTTTGAGCGAACTCGACGGCCAAGCTGCTGGGTGCAGAAATCGCGGCGAGCAGTGGAATGCCTGCGGCGAGGGCTTTTTGCATCATCTCGAATGACACGCGCCCACTGAGCAGCAGCACGTGCTGATCCAGCGGCAGCAGGCCGCGCGTGAGCGCGTAGCCGAGGATTTTATCGAGCGCATTGTGTCGGCCCACATCCTCGCGTGAGACGATGAGATTACCCGCGAGATCAAAGATGGCGCTGGCATGCAAGCCACCCGTTTTGGCAAAGGTTTCTTGTGTGGCACGCAGTTTTTCCGGCAGTGATGCGATGAGTTCAGCTGTGACCTGCCAGTCAGCGGTGACGGGTGGGAATTGTTGAAACACGCTGTCGATGCTGGTCTTGCCACACAGGCCGCAGCTTGAAGCGCTGAAGACATGCCGCGTGAGCGAGTCCCAGTTCACCACGGCTCCACCGAGCAGTACATCGACGACGTTTCCGTGAGAGTTGCCCGTGCTCGGGCATTGGGAAATCTCCAAAATATCGCGCGCGCTTTTCACCACGCCTTCACTGACCAGAAAGCCCGCAGCGAGCTCTTCATCATGCCCCGGTGTACGCATCACCACGGCGACGGAGCGGCCTTCGACGCGGATTTCCAGCGGTTCCTCGCGCGCGGTGATGTCCGTGACATCGACGACTGCGCCATGTGTGTCGATTTTCCGAATTTGAACCTGACTGACAGCTTCCATCACGTCGTCTCCAGGAAATCAGCCGGTAGGATGCCCACAGGCACGCGGCGTGGCTCAGCGATAAGGCGCACCAGCTTGTCGAAGATCTCCCGTCCGCGGATGATCTCGATCTCGACGCGCATGTAATAAAAAGGGATGGCAGTGACCTCCAGCTTGGGGAAGCGCACAAAATCCTTCTCCGTCGTGACCATGAAGTGCACATCCTTGCGCTGGCAGCGCTCCATGAACTGGGCGATCTCCGTGCCGTCAAAGCGATGATGGTCCGCAAAGCGCGCGTTCAGCTCCACACGCGCACCGAGCCTCCGTAGGCCGTTCTCAAAGCTCTCCGGCACCGCGATGCCACTGAGTGCGCCGACGGATTTCCCGCTCATTTGATCCAGCGCCAACAACTCACCTGTGTGCACGTTTTCAAAGTGAAGCGGCCGGTGGCGACATTCGATGATCTCCGCAGCCTTGTTATACCGTCGGATCTGCGCGATGAGGTCTTCGTTGTCGCCATCACTCTTGGTGATGAAGATGTAACTGGCGCGGCGGAGATTCCGCGGTGGCTCACGCAGCGTGCCGCGTGGCAGCATGTGACCATTGCTGCCGAAGGGCGCGGTTTTATCGATCAAGACGATGTCGTGTCGGTGCTTGAGCTTTAAATACTGCAAACCATCATCCAGTAGCAGCACATCCGCGCCGAAGTGCTGAATGGCATACGCGCCGGCCTTCACGCGGTTTTTATCGACCACCACAGGCACACCTGGGCAGTTTTTTGCCAGCATGAAAGGCTCATCACCCGCGATGTGTGAGTCCAACAGGATGCTGACACCATCAGAAACAACGCGCGGCGGCTTAGACGGCGGTTTTTCCAGCAGTCCGACCTTGGCACCGAGACGTTTGAGCAGCGGGGCCTGGGTCTGCCGCTTGCTTTTATAACCACGACTCAAAATGCACACGCGCCTGCCGTTATCCCGCAGCGCCTTGGCCAGCATCTCGACCACCGGCGTTTTGCCCGTGCCACCGACGGTCAAATTTCCCACACTGATCACCGGCACACCGAGATGATGGTCATGAATAAAGCGCTCGCGGTACAACATCAGCCGCAGCGACACCACGCCCGAATAAATGCCTGACAGGCCCCGAAACGCCAGCCGCAGCAACGACGCGCGTATCCCGCGCCGGTTGTGCACGACGACTTCGATGATGAAATTTTCCAAATCTTCCAGGGAGTCTCTCACAGTAGGCCAGATTGTGGACATTGGAGCGCACGCGGGAGTCATGCTCAAGCGCGGATGCGTTCGGGGAACCTAGAACCGTGGGAAAATCCTTTTGCAGCGGCTTGGCTAGCCCGCATACTGCGCTCCCGGCCCACGGTGGCCAAAACCAACGCGCCAATCACACACCATGCCTACTTACGATTACGAATGCCAAGCCTGCGGACACAAGTTCGAAGCCAAGCAATCCATGAAGGATCCCCATCTCACTGACTGCCCGCAGGAAGCCTGTGCGGGACCGATCAAGCGTCAGATCGGCCTGGGAGCGGGTTTCATCTTTAAAGGAACAGGCTTTTACATCACGGACTATCGCAGTGACTCCTACAAGGCCGCAGCCAAAAAAGACTCCGAGTCGGGGAGTAGCAGCAGCTCGACGGCATCAGCAGCGGCAAGCACGACTGCAAGTGCGCCAGCACCTGCTGCGGCACCCGCGAAGGTTGCCTCGACCTCCGCTTGATTTGCATTTAACCTCCTGCCGCTGTGAAACGCATCCTCTTCCTCTCCCTGCGGCTAATAGTTCTGAGCGCACTGGGCGGAGCCACGTGGGTGGCTCACCGTCCGGAAATTCTGCCGGCGGTGGCTGCCCCTCTGGGCAAGGGCAAGGAAGATGAGTTGCTGAATGAACTCCAACAAGCAGCCATCAAGCGCGCAGCGGTCATGGAGATCCCTGAAGCGGATATCAATCGCTACCTGAGCACGACGCTGGCGCAGCGCATCGGTAGCAAGCTAGGGGAAAAATTTGCGCTTGTGGGCACGAGGGTGGATCTGGAACTCGGCGTGGCGCATGTGGTGCTGATCTGGAACCTCTATGGCTTTGAGCGCACAGCGAGTGTGGACTTGGCCATCGAGCGCAGGGGAGATGCTTTTCATGTGGAACTGCTAGGCGGCGCATTTGGTCACCTGAAACTGCCACGAGGGATGATGCGGCCACTATTTCCAGCGCTAGACACAGTATCAGACGCGCTAGACCCGGAAATCCGCGCGCTGTTTCAAATGACGCAGATCACTTTCACCAAAGACAAACTGGTGCTCGACTCACGCTTCCCATCCGCATGAACACACTCCGTTTCATCTGCCTTACGCTGATCTGCTGCCTCGCCAGCATGTCACAACCTGCGTTGGCACAAACTGCCGCGCCCGCCCCACCACCACCCCCAAAGGTCAGCAAAACCAAGGAGGCGGAAGCTGCTGCTGCAATCCAGGCACCACAGCCCTTGCTGCCTAATGGAGCGACAGGACTCAAGCCAAGTTTAACAACGGAGCTGCCAAAAGCCGTCGCTAAACCCATCCCACCACCTGTCGGTAAGCTGCCGGACGTGAGGACATCAGTACAGGCCCTGCCACAGCCGCCTCCACCTCCCACGCGCATGAAGGATGCGCCTCCCCTGGGGGCTGCTGTGCCGCAACCACCACCGCTACCAGTGGGCATGAGCAAAACTGAGGCTTTGGATGCCGCAACAAAGCCAAGTGGCCTGGTAGAGGCACCTCGCATCGCCACACCAGCTGAGAAGATGCCAGTAACATCTTCAACCAGCGCGAGCCGCCAATTCCAAGTGCATGGCAAAGAACTCACCACTCGCAGTGGGATGGCCTCTCACCTTGATGAGGTCGCTGCGGAATTGCGCCAGACACTGCGTGACACCCAGCCCTTCACGCTGCCGATCTCTGTGAAACTAACCACTGGTGAAGATGCGGCCAAGCTTCCCTCAGGCACCCCGCCAGTGAGCCCGATCATCACCGTCGTGGAACCTGGCGGCATCCTTCTTGAGCTCGCGATTCGTGAAAGCCCGTTGCTGAAGCTGTCCGACGTGCGGCGTGAAACCGTGCGCCTGCTGCTGGCGGAGCGCATCGTGCGCGGCCACCAAACACTGCCCAAGCAAGAGAACCGCCTGCTGCTGCCGGATTGGCTATTCACCGGTGTCATCCAGGCCATGGACTATCGAGCCGCATCGCGCCCGACGACGATGTTTGCCGCGATTTTCCGCAGCGGAAAAATTTATGGCATTGAGGAGATCATTGAGGCCTCGCCCACGCAGATGGACAATCTCTCACGCAGTATTTATGAGACGTCCTGCGCAGCGCTTGTCATGTCGCTGGTAGATCAGCCAAACGGTGCCCAGCGATTCAACACCTTTCTCTCAAGTCTCGCTGGTGATGCCCGCACGGAGCGTGAGCTGCTCAATGAGGCGTTCCCCGGCTTTGGCGCTTCTGCTTCGAGTTTAAACAAATGGTGGTCACTGCAATTGGCCACCCTGGCCAAGCGCGGCATGGCTGAGCCCTTGGGCCCGGATGAGAGCCTCCGCGAGCTTGAAAACGCCATCACGGTTCATTATCACGCGCTGCCAGCTGATGTGCCTAAAAACATCAAAATGCGTCCGTTCGTGATCCCTGCGCCGCTGAACGTGATTCCTGCACCTCAGCCTAAAGCCAAGCCAGAAGCGGCAAGTGAAGGTAAAGTCATTGCGAAAAGCAGCCCGGTCAAAAAGGACGAAAAAACTGAAGAAAAGCCCGAAGAAAAGTCCGAAGAAAAGCCCGAGGTGACAGAGGAGAAGAAAAAATCAACTTGGTTGCGCTATTTGACCTTTGGCCTCATGGGCGACAAAAAATCAGAGGAATCACCTGAGACGAAACCAGAGGAAAAAGACAATAAAGTGACCGTTGCCGAGGACCCACTAGCAACGAAGACAGTCAAAGAAGAGTCCGTGACTAGCGAAGAACCCAGCGAGTCCAAACCCGGCTTTTTTGCGCGCTTACTTGCGCGAAATAACCTCCGCGCCGCAGAAGAGCGTCAGAAACTGGTTGATGAGAAAGCCAAAGAGGAGGCTGAAAAAGAGGAAAAGGCTGCGAAAGCCAAAGCCGAGAAAGAACTCGCCTCCAAACCCAAAACTGAGGTCGTCAAAGAAGAAAAGCCTGCCAAGGCAAAGGATACGCAAGAGATCGCGTCAAAGACCAAGCCAACCGCCACCAAGGAAACACAGCCAGAAGAAAAGACCGAAGAAAAAGCTGAGAAACGCTCGAGTCTGAATCCACTGAACTGGTTCCGCAGTGGAAAGAAGGAAGATAAAAAGGAAGACGAGAAGAAGAGTGATGCGAAACCAGAGAAAAAGGAGAGTGAGCAAGCTGCAGCGATCAGCGTGAATGACATACTGGCATGGTACTCACCGAGCATGGCGGATGCGTGGCAACTCATGGCTCCCACTGGCCCGCAGCACACGATTTTGGACTTCTTGAAGCGTAAAAAGAAGGAAGAGGCGACTCCAGAGCCAACTCCACCTCCTGCACCTGTGGCTAAGCCAAAGAAGGAAACAAAATCCAGTAACTCCCCGCCTAAACAGACCAACCCCAATGCCAAACCTGCGGCGAAACCCGTGCGCCCAACGGACGGCTCACAGCGCACCACCAATCCTGCCGCCAAACCCAAGCCAGCTCCGGTCCTGCCTCCTGCTACAACGAAATCTGACGACGACATCAGTCCCGTTCCTGCAGGCATGGTGCTGGTGACACTGCCATTGGAAGAATATGCGCACATCCTCAAGCGCCCGGATCACAAAGACATCCTCGCACGCAACGTCACCGCCCTGCGTGCTCTGCAGTTACGCTCCTGCGTGCTTTTCCGGCCGGTTGCCACGGCATACCTGTCCGTCGTGCTGGAACTACAGGAGGGTAAGACCAAGGACATGGACAAGAAGCTCGCCATCCTGCGCCAGGCAGCCATACAAGCCCTGCAAAACACCAAAGCCGTGCGGGACTACATCGACTACTACGAAGCAAACGAAACGGGCCGCCTCTCCGGCAAGTTTGACGATTTCCTCAATCTCCCAGCCATCATCAAACGTGAACTCCCGCCACGCCAAGATCCCATCTCAAAATATCTCGACGCTATCGACAAGGAGTTCTCGAAATAGCACGGCGGCAGATGAAGGAATGAAGTGATGTCCCAATTGCAACTCACCTTCCTCGGCACCGGCACATCCGTTGGCATTCCGGTGATCGGTTGCGATTGTGCCACGTGTCAAAGCACCGATCCGCATGACAAGCGCCTGCGCTGCTCAGTTTACGTGCAAACACCCGAAGCTGCATGGGTTGTCGATACAGGACCTGATTTCCGCACACAGTGTCTGCGCGAGAACATTCGTCATCTGGATGCCGCGATCTACACGCACCCGCATATGGATCACCTCACAGGCTTTGATGAGCTGCGGCGCTTCACCATAGGCGAGCATGACACCATGCCCATCCACGCCACGCCCGACTGCCTGGCCGTGATTGAGCGCATGTTTATCTATGCCTTCAATGGAGAGAACCGCTACCGTGGCTACTTGAAGCCAGCGCCCATGCCCATCACCGGTCCGTTTGAAATCGGTGGCACGCACATCACACCACTGCCAGTACAGCACGGTAAAGTGGACACCATCGGCTTCCTCTTCACACGCGGCGGTAAAAAACTCTGCGCCTACATCCCGGATGCCAAAACCGTCAGCGACGAAGCCATGCGCGCCATGCAGGGCGTGGACACACTCATCATTGATGCCCTGCGACACACGCCGCATCCCACGCACATGAATTTCGCTGAGTCGCTGACGCTACAGCAATTGCTGAAGCCGCGGCAGACATGGTTCACGCATCTACAATGCGAGATCATGCATGCCATTGAAGACCCAAAGCTGCCCGCTGGCGTACATCTCGCTTACGATGGCCTAAAACTCGCGTGGGCATGATCACACGGCTCCTCACATCGCTCCTTTTACTCCTGCCGTGCTTGGTCCGCGGGCAATTGCTCTCCGACTGGAATGCTGCTGCCGAAACCGCGATCGTCTATAATCCCGCCTTTCCGGGCAGTGAAAAACTCGCGCGCTATTACGCTGCCAAACGCCGCATCCCACCCGAGCGTATCCTCGCTCTCTCTTGCCCTCAAGAGGACTCCATGAGCCGCACCGAGTACAACTCCAAGCTGCGCGATCCTTTGCGCCAAGCCTTCCTGACCAAAGGCTGGTGGATCACCGACCCGAAGGTCAAAGCCAAGACAACCACCGTCATTCTATCCACCGTGCGCATCCTCGTCCTCATGCGCGGCGTGCCATTCCAAATCCGCCGCGATCAACAAAATCCAGTGCCCAGCAAGGAAGACGAGGCCAGCGTTGATTCCGAACTCACTGTGCTCGCCATGGCGGATCCGCCGCCGGCCGGGGCGCTCAAGAATCCATACTTCGAACAACAAGTGCGCCTCCCCCAACTGCAAGGTGCCAGCGGACTGCTGCTCGTTGGCCGACTGGATGGCCCTGATGACGATACCGTCATGCGCATGATCGATGATGCTATTTTCACTGAGGAAAACGGCCTCCAGGGGCGCGCTGTCATTGACCTCGCGCTCAAAGTTGGCGATTACAAAGAAGGTGAGGACTGGCTCAACGCCACGGCATCTCTGTATCAACAAAACGGCATTCCCGTCTTCATTGATCGCTCCGAGTCCGTGCTACGCGCCGACTGGCCACTACCTGACACCGCTTTCTACTTCGGATGGTACACCAGCGATATCTTCGGAGCCATCGCCTCTCCCAGCTTCCAGTTTCGGCGCGGCGCCATCGCCTGCCATCTGCATTCATTCAGTGCGTCAGTCATCCGCAGCACTGACAAGGCCTGGGTTGGCCCCATCTTGAACAAAGGTGCCACCGCCACCCTCGGCAACGTCTTCGAGCCCTACCTCGCTCTCACGGTCCACTTCGACATCTTCAATAAGCGCCTCTTCGCAGGCCACACCCTCGCTGAGGCTGCCTGGAGCGCCACACCAGGGCTTAGTTGGATGAGCGTCGTACTTGGTGATCCACTTTATCGTCCCTTTGCCAAAGGCCGAGGCGCGCGCCTTGGCGAGGGCACAGATCGCGACTACGCACTCTATCAGGGAGCCGCGCAGCGCACCACCATCGACCCCGATGCCGCCATCAAGACCAGCATCACTGCGCTCGCCGAAAAACGGAAAAGCCCACACCTCCTCGAGCTCACAGCGCTGCTTTCGGAGCTGCAAAACAAACACGCCGAAGCCATCGAACTTCTCGACCACGCGGAAGCACTCACCGCCGATCCCACCGTGCGTCTCCGCCTCCGCATCTACCGCGCCGAGTTCCTCCGCCGCCACGACAAAGCCAAAACCGCCTCCCGCCTCCTTCAGGACATCCTCGCCGACCCATCCTTCAAATCCCTTCCCGCACTCGAAGCCGCACGCTCGCTGCTGAATGAGTTGGATGGCTGATTTCTCGATTGTGTTCTTTGGAGCCAATCGATTAGGCTCAATGAATGCGTCTAGTGGCTCATAACAGCTAAATCGAGGGGTGAAAAGCAGTGCCGTGGTGGTAGAAGGTAAGCATGGCAAAAAAATATCGCATCCACCTGAGCGCCGAAGAACGAGACCAACTGCAGAACATCGTCAAAGCCGGCAAGGCGGCGGCGAGCAAACGACAGCGAGCGCAAATCCTGCTGGCGGCTGATGCCAGCAAGGAGGGCGGCGAATTG
>JANOBP010000443.1:0-15893 GCA_031411715.1 Verrucomicrobiaceae bacterium
ACTAGAAGGAGCTTGTTGAGCCACGCCTAAAGCCTGAAACGCAGCCGGCACCGATGCACGGGATTCAAAAGTGTTCTCGCAGTGGTTGTCCACAATCAGCGCCCACGCTTCTGAGGCCATCCCAGCTAGCACCAATCGGCCATTTCCCATCTGTGACCAGCGGTGGAGCCCGAGCAGGTGCTTAAACCCGGCCACATCCATGTGTGTCATCAATGTGCAATCTAAAATGATACTCGCCCCTTTTTCGACAGAAGCTTTGATGCTCGCGACAAGGTCTGAGCCAGAGGAGTTGTCCAGCCCACCACTGAGCGCGGCGACATGGATACCGTTCATAATTTGAAGCGCCAAAGGCATAGGTGCACAGTATAGGTATCGTAAACCTAGGGCGTCAAGCCGGGATGCTTCCGTCCGCAAAAGTAAATGATCACTACAGAAAGATCAGCGAATCATCTGCCACTCGCCGTTGAACATCCACCAAGCATCCAACAGGGCTGCAACACCAGCCGTCTCGTTGACCAGCAGTAGCGGACTTTCACAACTCTGCTCATTTAACAACCGAACGAGCCTACCAGCACCAGCGACTTCGACTTTGAGACCTTTTTCAGGCAGTTGCTGGAGGCTCCACTCCCTCAAGCGCAATAGAACCGGAAATCCCAATGCTTCGTCGGCTTCCGCCGGCTGGAGATAGTAAGCAATCTCCAGCGCAGAGCGGCGCAGTTTCAAAAAATCTTCATACCCACCATGTTGGAGCCGCTGATGAAAGGCACGCACGAGTCCCTGTACGGCGAAGAGAGTGCGTGCATCCTCCTGCAGCGGTTGGCTGCGCTGCCATGGACAGGCGGGCCACGGCGGCGGCAGTAGCAAACTGGTGCAGATGCGGACGGATTTATCGGTCATAGTCTGTGGCTGGCCGTGGCGCCAAGTAAGCTCCTCCGCCTGTCCTGGCAGCGCCAACAGCGTGGCATCTTCATCGTCTGGCTGCAGTGTGGCTTCTTCCTGATGGTGAGCATGAGCCTGCTCAGGCTCTGGCCGCCAGCGCAGCTTACCTATATCGATCATGTTGCGTACAGCATCGCGAGCGAACTTGTGTCGAAGGGTAATCTCAACCTGTGCATGCTCCGCGAAGGCCGCTCCAGTTTCCAAAGGGGACATCAGCACCTGAATGTCATTCGATCCCTGAAATAACCACTCATTGACAGGCAAATCCACCGTCAAAGATACGCCGCTGCTGTCTCGAAAAACAGGCACGTCATTGATGCGTAATTCCAACCGACAGCCTGCGGTATGAATCGCAAGCCGGAACACTGGTTGGTCAGAAGGGTGGAGCAATACTTGCATTGTTCTCAGTCACTCCAGGGGATTTCTACGAGTTGGCCAGGCTCTCCGCCACTAGGCCATGAGCGAGCCGGGAGCACAGGAAGTGCGCCGGGCGGTTTGGCCTCCAGCGGCTGCCAGCGCCGATATCGACAGCCGGGGCGCCATTTTTCAATGCCACCAATCGCACAGCCTGTGAAATTTAGCAGCACGCGAGTCTTTTTATCAAGTGGCTCTTGCAGCGGCGATTCAGGCGCGGGCTCGCAAGCTATTTGAAGCCCCGCTGGCATGCTGCGATCCTCCACTCCGCCGCATTGGATGACAAAGGCATCATACTCACGCACAGAGCGAGCCTCTAGATTCAATGAAATGCCTCCGGACGCACGGGCAAGCACCTGAGTGGCCGCAATAGGTCTGCGCGCCTCAATGCCAGAACGCAGACTGCTACGGCCTTGAACCACCAGCCACAATCCAAGTTCCTGCGCTACCTCTTCCGTGCGCACCACATCTAGACCAGCTAGAAGCGGGGCCACCATACCTTTTTTGGTTGAATCTTCCAGCCACATTGGCAGCAGGCTCACCTCTCCATCCGCGCTCACCAGAGGATCAGCGTAGATAAGGACTTTCAAAGCATGCCCGAGCAAGCCGTTGCCCTGTTGCTCAAACAATGCAGAATCCACCTGCAACGAGAGCTGTGGCCATGGCTCAAGTCGGAGCGCGCCATACTTCTCCAATCGTGCGTGGTCAAATCCGGCATATTTGGGACCCGGCCTCAGTGCCATAATCGCGACGGCACATTTCGCTAGCATCTCTACAATTTCAAACCACCGACTTAGCGCGTGCGCTTGATCGCGTGTGTCTATTTTGAAATCATTGCCGTTGTAACGGCAAACCAAATCTCCTTCGATAATGGTTTCAAATCCAGCATCGGTTCCAGGCTTTGGAACTGCTTTCACGAGCACCCTACCGTGCCACTGCACATCAGGAAAAGCGATCACATTGGTCTTGAGCTTCGAGGCAGGGCATCCAGGCACGCTCAGCGACCACACCTGAGCAGGCAGGCAAGGAGCTTTGAAAGGATGCAGCAATGCAATCATGTCCTCGTTGAGCGGCTGCATGAGCCTGGCGTCCAGAATAGCCGGTGCTTTCCAACTCCATTGTGCAAAAGGCACGTCGCGACTGCCGCCACCAATGCCTTGAATCTTCACGGTATTGGGCTTGCCAGGAGGGCACTGGTTGGGTCCCTGAGCACTGACAGTGATCTCAGCCACTTCGTTTCCCTCACGGACGGAAAGCACCTGCAGAAATGGTGCCTCCACCTCAACTGCCATGACATGAAGCTGTCGATTCTGCGGTGGAAGAAAGGGTGTTTCATTGGCCTGTTTTGATTTCAAAGGCAGTTCCAAGTTGTAACCGCGTTCAAAGCTACGGCAACTCAGCGACAATGAAGTTCGCGAGCAGCAGCCGGGCGTTGGCGAATCTGCAGCTTGGACAGAGTCGTCCACTGGCTGGAGTGTGGAGAAGGATTTCTCCACCTTTTCCGCGTTGAACTGGAAGCCGTCGGTGCCTGGCATAAAAATATCGGCCTCACACTGGCTGGAAGCCGCGCTTGGCTGACTCCTGCAATTGCTGCATCTTCACTCCTGCATCTACGTTTTGCTGTAAGATGCGCTCCGCCTCGGGGTGCTGGCCGGAGGAGTGAAATTGCTCGCCATAGGCCAGCCCCGTCTCGATAAACTGCACCACTGCCACCTCCATAGTGATGCCATAACTCTCTGCGGCGGTGATCTGCCTCCGGATCAACGCCTCCAGTTCCTCATTGCCCATGGCTTGGATGTGATCACGATGATTCGTTTTCAAATAAGCCACCACCCGCCCAGCGAAAGAGTGTCGTACCTTTTCGAGAAACATTTGCATCTGGTCCGGTCGAATGTCGATCATGAGGAAATCAGTCAGGCTGGGTGACTCTGGGCAGGGGCTGGTTCTCGGCGAACTCGTCAAGCAGCACGGTCTGCCGTTCGACTGCCCCGTTTTTCATTCGATCCACCTGCAGCGCACTGCCATCCATGCTCTCGCAAGCATAAGTCGCAGGAATACTGAAGAGGTGCTGCGATTGAGTAGTATCACAAGTCGCGCAAAAGTGCCGCCAGACTCTCGGGT
The DNA here is from genome assembly GCA_031411715.1 of Verrucomicrobiaceae bacterium. Lineage (GTDB taxonomy): Bacteria > Verrucomicrobiota > Verrucomicrobiia > Verrucomicrobiales > Verrucomicrobiaceae > Prosthecobacter. The sequence continues at coordinate 3,475 of JANOBP010000443.1, forward strand.
CATAAAAGCGAAAATAAACGATCCGCCCGTCAGGCAGTCGAACTTGGGCCATCTCACGCAAATGGCGCAGTAGGTCGTCGAAGTCCGTTCCCTTAGGGCAGATGACAAAAATACCCCAATGACGGCCCCAACCGTCGGCAGCCAACCACTCGGCCACAGTGGAGTCACGCTCTACCCGAACGAGGTAGGCCGCGCGGGTCACCTCTTCTGGCTCGTCAGAGGTCAAAGGCACAAGAGCTGCGTGCTCGGCATCTTCATCTTCCAAATAATCCGGCAATTGGCGCACGCTAGCCCCATCCAATAAGGCGAAAACATCCACAGCCTCCCCCTCCTGCTGCGAGGAGAACAGATTGGACCAAAGATGTTTTTTTGCAGCAGTGGAAAGCATGGTCTGAAGGAAGGAGAAATGGCGGTTTCAGTGCGGCTTTATTCACTTCGAGTAAAACGGCGAACCGCTCTGCGCGGCCAGATCCTGAACGGTCTGCTTCTTCCAGGTGCCAGGCTGGGAGGCGTGTCCCATACCTTTGGATTTCTCCACTTTTCCAGCCTTCGAATCGTCTGCCATGGCCGCCTTATTTGGCTTCTCCAGTGACTTCTTTGCCACCGCCTTCTTTGGACTGGCCGCACCGCCGGAATTGATGAGCACCATGCTACCCTGAATGGCCACGCCTGAAGGTCCTACAGTGATGAAGCCGCCCGCGCCCTTCAATGTGATGGTCATCGCCTCCAGCACGATGGTGTTGCCGGAAACGATGGACGTGGTGCCTGTTGTATTGATTTCTGTGTCAGCACCGGCCTCAATCCGCACATCAGCTCCAGCAGTGACCTGAAAAGCCCCGGTCACTTTAGTCAGGTCGTCACCACCCACATCGAGGTGGTGGTCCTTGCCCACACTTTCTTTATGATGTCGCGCAATTGCCTGGTGTAAGTCACGACCCACCTTTTCGGTCTGGTCATTGCCAACGATGAGGTGCTGGTCGGTGCCAGTGTGCTCTTTACGCACCTTCTTGATCCGCACGTCCATATCCTTCTGGCCGTGCATGAAAATCTGCTCCTTGCTTTTAGCATCATCAAAGCGCAGCTCATTGTAGCCGCCGCCACCCTTGGTGGAGTTGGACTTCCATACGGTACGCGTCTTGTCGGCAGGCAGATCATAGGGAGGCTTGTTCTCGCCATTGTAAACGCGTCCTGTAATCAATGGTTGGTCAGGATCTCCGTTCAAAAACTCTACAATCACTTCCTGCCCTATCCTGGGAATGCTCAAGAAACCGTAGCTGCCGCCAGCGGAAGGATGGCTCACACGCACCCACTTGGAGGACTTGTCATCAGCCTTGCTGCGGCGGTCCCAGTAAAAATGCAACTTTACCCGTCCATGTTCATCACAATAAATTTCCTCGCCATTTGGTCCCACAACCAACGCGGTCTGTGGGCCACGAATCAGCGGCTTTGGCGACATTCGCGCAGGCCGGAAGACGCTGCTGTCTGGAATGCATGAAATGTGGCACTCAAATTTGTCTCCGCTGCCACTACCTGTGCCATATGCATCTACACTGATGGTCAGCGTCGTGGAGGTGATAAGATATTTACGCTCCTGATCTTTGCGCTCCGCACGAGTGAGTTGGAATTTATAGCCGCAGGACATCGCTCGCGCCGTGACCATGGCATCAATCGACTCATGACCCGCCTGCGCCTCCTGCAGTCGAATTTTGGCAAGATTTTTACCATCCTCATTCTCACGAAAGATGCCGGGGAATTCGAAGTGCTCGAACTTGGCTGCCGCATGCTTCTTTTCCTGCGCCAGTTTCGAGCGCAAATCCTGCTTCGGCTTTTTAAAATTGTAGTCGTTGGTGGCGAAGGCCCCGGTGCTCACAGTTTTCTGCAGTCGCAGATCATAAAGGAAGCCGTCCTCCAGAACTCCAGTACGCGGCCGCCATTCGATTTTCTGGCGCTCTGGATGCTCCTCATGCTTAGCCATGTCATCAATGATCACCATCGTGTGCTTACCATTCTCGTGCTTCCACCAGTAATAGATGCCCTCGTGCTCCATCAAGCGACTGACAAAATTCAACGCCGTCTCATTATACTGCACGCAAAACACCTTCGGCTTATAGCTACCTGTAAGTTTGAACTCGTAGTCCTGAAAGCCAAAGTCCTTAAACACCTCTTCAAGAATCTGCTTCACCGTTTTTTCCTGAAAAGCGCGACAATCGCTCGTCCTTGATAGCAGCCACATCCAAGGCACCATAGTGGCATGATACACACCTGCGTTCTCTTCATATCCAAGAAATGAAAGTGAGGCGATGTAGCCGTTGAAATATCGTGTCTTTTGGTTTTCCAGTTGCAGTCGAATGGTGACGTTCATACCAACCAACTTGTCAGGATCTATGTCTTGAGAGGGGTCTAGTAAAACCAGATGATATTCAAATAGCCTCCCCAACTCTTCCCGTCCGCTCATTGACTTTAAGAGCAGTTTGTCCGGCCCCAGAGGGGTGTCGATAGCGGCATGACGGTACTTTCCAGTTGGAGAACTCATAGGCAGACTTGTATATTTACGAGCGACTGGAAACGGCGGGATTCATCTCAGGCATCATGCTAGGTGAAAAAACCTGCCAGAGTCAAGTAGGCAATCAAAAAAACTCAATCTTAGGGGTTCTCCCTCAGCTCGAATGCCAACTGGGACAGGTCAGCGAGTAATCGTGAAGTGAAATCTCCAGGGATTTGCATAATTCATTGAGACTCGGCTAGCATTTAATTGCCCTTTTGGTTTCATACAAGCATGGCAAGTGGCACTCTCTCCTATATACCTCTTCAAGATCCTGCTCTGCAGAAAAGACTGCGTAAGTGGGCACTCCGTGCCATGCCTAGCGTTTGGCTTATAAAGTTGCTCAGTGCTCATCACTCTGATCGGGTCGCAGCGCTAGAGGAGATGCCGGATGAAGCTCTTGCTGACGATCAAGTGGCTGAGGCGTTGGCAGCAGACCCTACAATCACTGTGAGAATAGCCTTCTGTCGGCAAATCGGCCTACGCAGGATGACTCAACACATTGCGAAACTCCGAGAGATGAGAGACCATCCTCATGGCAACGTTCGGCGGGCATCGCTACGCGCGCTGGTGCTTCTGGATCGCAAGCATGCTCAAAGGGCTGGGCTTCAGGCAATGCGATCCCTGAATCCGGAGGTTCGTTTCGAGGCGCTGGATTTCCTTGCAGAGCAGGGGCTAATCGTTCGGCAAGGGGGCAAGACAGCGAAGCCCCTGCTCTTGGCATTGGGAGACTCCCGCCCGGAAATCCGTGCACGTGCTGGACTCTGGCTTTCCACTATTGCCAATCCTAGCATGCTTGGCTGGCTGGAACAGGCCCTGAACAAGACTCCAGGTCCATCTCCTTGGTGGATCGCCATTACCGCAGCAGATCTGGGTTCGAACGCTGTGTTTAATTTCCTGCTTGAGCCCCTCTCTGCCAGCGAGCATTCCGGAGCGCTTCCCTGTGCTCTAGCGCTCTCACGTCGGCGGGACCCCGACACCGCCCACTTCCTCATGAACCATTGGCAGCAGATCCAGCCAAGGTGGCATGCTTATTTGTGCGGGCCCATTGGAGCCATGCGGGATAACCTCCAGGCGCTGCAGTTTCTACTCTCCTTGATCCAATCCGAGGCGATCTGTAATACCTATCCCGCCCTGCCAGAGGTGCCTGTCAGCGTTATCTATTGGCTGGAAAGCTCCTGCAATTTGCAGTGCCCATCCATCATTGGCGACAGCCATATCCCTAACGTCGTAATGGGATCTGAGATGAAGACCGCTCTCGCTGCAGCCCGTGTTTTTCATGGATGGACATCGGAGGCAGCCATGCGGTCATTGTTAAACCTCAGACTGGGAAACGATCTGAACTGCGCCCGTCTGGCAGGCTATGCGCTGCAACTTGGCGGCCCGTGGCATGGCCCGCTTCCTGCAAGTATCCTCGACCATCTTGCGCAGCGCAGCATTCGCGGCCTCCAAGCCTGGTGGGAGGCATGCCGCCATGAATCTGCGCACTTCGTGCGTGATTTAGCGGCGTGGCGCCGACCCACCTTGCCTCTTGGTGAGTGGGAAGACCAAACAAAGACCGGGCTCTATGTGGCCCTGCAAGCCCCCAATCTCCCTGTCATCGAAGAGCTTCTTCATACAAATCCCTGGCTGTTCGAAGAGCTGCCCGCGCAACTGCTGGGACTGGCGGATTCCAACTCATGGTGCTTGCTCGAGCGTCTGGCAACACAGCCGGCCCTCAAGCCCAGTTTTCTGCTTTGCCGCCACTCGCTGGCAAAATGCGCGCTTAGAAAGCTCCAACCATCATTCTTCCAAGCGTGCGAAAACATGCTTCCATCTGAATCCTTTGATTGGATCAACGACGAACTGCCCGAGTTGTTCCGCCAACTGGTCGATCAGCCATATGGCAGTGCAAACTGGACGCTGTTGGATCAATTCACTCAATCGCTCTCGATCGCGAAACTCCTGCCTCATTACAAAGACATGCTGCTCTGTGCCAGCTTGCGGTCTGGCAACGCAGTCAGATTGCAATGGGTTCTCACCATCGATCCCAGCCGTTATACTGCCATTCGTCCATCCTCATTCCGCCAAATGCTTATCGAACTAGCCGGGTGCTCGCCACACGCGACCCTCGGAACCCGTCACCGATGCAACACTTGGAATGCCATCGAAGAACTCGCGGCGGTGCCTTTTCTGCGGCCTTACTTTCTCGACTGCCGGGATGACTTGATCATCTCCGCTCTGCGCCAGGGCAGACTTTCTTGCTTTGATTGGCTCGTTGCCCAGTGTCCTGAAGAACCCGTCCTTTGGGACCATTTTGTCTGGGCAATCCTTGACCACCTGATAGCCGTACCAAACGAAACCTTTTACACCCATTCATATGAAGGAACCACCACGGTCTCAGATTTCGTTACCATCGATTTTTTGATTCATCAACTTTCTGCCCAGCCTGAATTGGATACTGCGCTTGATTGTTGGCTCGCTAGAGCCTTGAACCACGCCCTCACGACGGAAAACATCAACTTGCTTCGCTTTTTGGAATCGCCTGTAAAGCAGAGAAAATACCGCATCCTTTCCGCGCTCAAGCAGCCCATTCGCACGCCTGAACGTGTCATCACGGCCCTTCACTCAGGCCGCTATGATGAAGCCCTCTGGCTGCTCAAGCTGTTTGGAACGACCTTCATCTGGCGACTCGGCGAGAAACGTCAGTTCGCCGCCATCGTTGCTCGCGGACTCGCGCGCCATGTAGCAATTTCTCTCCGGCACAAGTATGGCTGGACTCTTTTAAAGCTCAAGGGCACGCTCCTTGACGACGACAGCTAATTTCCTGCTTCATTGATCATGACCGCTTACGACCAAGTCCCCTACCCTTGCAATGCGTATCCGCAAACGCATCCTGAACACCTCGCTACAATCGCCCGACTTCAGGGCATCAAGACCGCTCAACCTGATAGATGCCGTTATCTGGAGATCGGCTGCGGTGATGGTGGCAATCTCCTCCCACTCGCCTACGCGCTTCCGGACAGCCAGTTCGTTGGTATCGATCTCGCTACCAGCAGCATCGAGGCCGCCTGCCATCACAAGCGCGAGTTCGGACAGACCAACGTCGAGTTCCGCGCCCTCGACCTGATGGATCTCGATCCTTCGGCACTCGGCCAGTGGGACTACATCGTGGCCCATGGTGTGTTCTCCTGGGTTCCCGAAGCTGTGCGGACGCACCTGCTCACGCTGTGCCGTGAGTTGCTAGCACCGCAGGGTGTTGCCTTTATCAGCTACAACGCATACCCCGGCAGTCACATCCGCGACATGGCTCGCGAGATGATGGTTTACCATACTGACAACGCCCCTGATTCCGAAACCAAAATCAATCAGGCAAGGGCACTGATGAAATTCCTGGCCCAGAGCCATGGCACCGATGACGAATATGGCATCCTGCTGCGTGCCGAGGCTGAACGCGTTCTCAACTACACCCCCAATCACTTCTTCCACGACGACCTCGCCGACATCAACCAACCCTATTATTTGCACCAGTTCGCCGACCTTGCCGCAGCCCACGGACTTCAATATCTTGGCGACGCCGACTACGCCTCCATGCATGCCACTCGCTACCCGTCGGAGGTACGTGATTCACTCTCCAGCCTCGGTGACGATCCCATACGCCGAGAGCAATACTTGGACTTCATCAAGTGCCGCCGTTTTCGCCAGTCACTCCTCTGTCACCAAGGTGCCTCTCTCACTCACCATGCTCCGCTCTCGCTCATGCAGGACTTATTCTTTGCCTCCTCAGCCAAGCCGACCGCATCTGGCGCCGGCCTGCTTGATGACAGCCAGATAACCTTTGAGGGAGAAGGTGGCCTCAAGGGAGAGACCAGTGCCCCGGTTGCCAAACTTGCCCTCGCCTATCTCGGTCTCAAGTGGCCCGAGCGCATCGGTTTCCACGACCTTCTCGCCGCCATCGCCTCTGCTCTTGGTTCTCAGCCAGATGCCGATGAGTTAGCCACCGTCCTGCGTGAGTTTATCCAGATGGGGGCAGCCGAGCCGCACCTTCAGCCCGCATCATTCAGCACTCAGCTAGGAGAACGGCCCCAAGCCAGCACCTGGGCACTCTATCAGCAGCGCCTCGGTGGGGGCATCACCACCCTCCGCCACCACACCATCCACATCCGGGATTCCTTTGGCCTCTGGCTCCTTGGCCAGCTTGATGGAACCAAAACCTCCGCGCAGATCGCCCACGGCATGGCCTCCACCGTCAAACCCGGCTCCGAGGGCAAACTCGACTTCCCCAAAGAACTCGCCGAAGCGCAAGACCTCGTGGACAAAGGGCTCCAGCAGTTTCTAGCCCTTGGCCTCATCCTTGCTTGAACAAGACCCCGCTGCCAAAGATAAGAATTGTCGAATTTGTAAAACTGTGATTTCCTGCTCCAGCATGAGCGCGAATCTTATTCCTTTGAATACCTGGCTTTCGATCCCTGAGACTTGGAGACCGCAGCAACCCGTCGCCAGTTCCATCGCGCAAAAGTTTCTATTTCATCACATCCGTCCCCTCACGTCATTGAGCCTGATGCCTTTCGCCATGGGCTTCAAGAATGACATTCAAAGCATCGCCGCAAGGCAGATCTCCATCATCGCCGGCATCAAGCAGGACGTCTTCGTCTGCGTCACCGTCACCGGCACCATGCTGGACAAATATAATGGACGCTACAGCGCCGGAGACTACCAGACCTACCTCCGCAATCACCAGGCCGCCATCTGGCACATCCCGTTCAACAACCTTTTCCAAGGCCCCTACGAAGCCTTCAACGGCCCCAACGCCATCGACATCACCAGCGCGCATTAAGCTCTCTGCTCGGCGAATCTGAAAAGCAAAACAACAACACTGAGGAACACACCATGGTCACCGTTTACATCTGGAGCTTCCGAGGAAAAAGCGAAGCGTGGGGGCATGCTGCCATGCAGGTCGATCACTCCTACATCTCGTGGTGGCCTGAAAAGCCGGGGCAAGTCCCCTCAGGCATCCATCCCAACATTTACGGGTCGCATCCGTTCCGAAATAGAAGCTTCAACGATGATGTCCAGGCCGAGGGGCAGCCGCCAGATGGCATCATCACGCTGGACGGCTTGAATGAAGCCGCGATCAAGGACTGGTGGCAGACATTTGGCCTGTCCCGTGATGGGGTCGAATACCAAGGCCCCTTGCAATCGTGGGACACCTTGCGTCGCAATTGCTCCACGGTCGTCGCCAACGGTTTGCACATCGGCGGTGGCAGCAAGTTCTCCAGTTGGACAAAATCGTGGAATCTTGTCTGGACTCCATCTGACGTTCACCAGTTTGCGTTGTCGATCAAGCAAGGCTTAGGGAAGCGCACGGCATCCAAGCCATAGCTGCATTCGCTTTTCAACTCTCAGTCGACATCACGCTCAGCTCCCACTGAAAAAGTAGAAGAAACTTTTTTAACCGGTGGTCACAATGACGTGTCCTCACCGTACTCCACGATCGCTTCATAAACATCCAGAGCCGCAAAGACAACCGGCGCGTAGCGGGCGATGTTTTTGCCGATGCTCATCATCTTCATGCCCTTGGCACTTTGCGCTTCGGCATTCGTGAGATCTTTTTGCGCCGCGAGCAGTTTGCGACCGATCTTGGCCTTTTTCTGTGAGCTGATCTTTCGCGCCAGATCACCCGAGAGCGACATGACACGCTTTTCCGCCGCCACCCATTTCGGGCTTGCTTGCCAAGCATTCCAAAACCCCGCAGCCGTCAGCGCCTTTCCCCCTTGCTCTGGCACTTTGTCCTTCGCCAGCTCAATGGCCACCGCCCCCACCGTCTTCAATTCACCCCAGTTCTTGATCACCGCCTTTGTGAGAGAAAAGCCCAGACTCACGGACTGCGTCGCCGTCACCAAGCCCACGCTGCCCCCTGCCAGCACCACGCCGCCACTGATTCCGGCCAGCGTGATGCTCGAGGCCGCCTTAATGATTGCCAGCCGGCGGACACCTTCCTGTGTTTCCCCCAGCACCTGATGATTGATATCACTCGCAGACATGAAGGTGTTCTGCACGGCCTGCAGAGCTTCATCACGAATTTTTTCTGTGTCCGCCAGATAACGCATCAGGCCAGACGGCCCCTCGGAGAGCTTGTTGAAGAAAGTATCCACTGACCGGTCGAAAAAATTGCGGGTGGACTCCTCAATTCGCTGCCTGTCCTGCGCCACCTCCACCCATCCAGGCCCCTCCTTCCAAGGCATCAAGGCATAGGCGAGGTTCAACACTTTGCTATCCTTGTAAGGCTTCCAATGAACTGAAGTGTTCAACTGGACCGCCATCGCATGCGATTTGGACCATAGAAGCCGCCCGATCTGCTCAAAACTCAAACAGGCCATTGAAATAGGTTTGGAGGGAGTAGACATTGTTCTTAATTGAAGGGATAGGTATTGAATATCACGTTGCCCCCTTCACGACAACCGTAAATGTTAGGAGGCCCGAGCCACTTACAAAACACCTTGGGTTCCCATCATTTTACCTCAACTCATCTCAGCCACGGAGGATGGTAAAATGATGGGAGCGTTGGGATGGAGTGGGGTAAATTAGAGGTTTTTCAAGTGACTCGCTCAACTTGTATTTTTTAGCTTTTCAATTTTTCTGCAATGGCATTTAATAACCGGCATCATTTTAGTTCTTAAAAACGTTGGAGACATCTCATCGCCATGACTCTCAAGCTCAATCGAACAACCTACACCCGTGTATCCACCATCGGCGAGCTGTCCATTGATGGCACATTTGAGTGCTACACACTCGAAGACGCGGTGCGCGTTAAAATTGTGGACAAACTGACGGCTATTCCGGCCGGGACTTATGGAGTGGCCATTACCATGTCTCCTCGTTTTAAGCAGCTCATGCCTCTGCTCCAAAACGTGCCAGGCTATGAAGGCATTCGCATTCATTGGGGGAATAATTCGACTCACACCGAAGGATGTTTGCTAGTGGGGCAGTCAAAAGCCAAAGACTTTATTGGTAGCAGCAGGCTTGCCTATGCAGCACTCTACAAGAAGCTCAAGGATGAACAAGACAAGAAGATTCCAATCACAATCGAGATCGTAGATGGTGCCGTTTCACCCTTTGCTGAGGACATTAAAGAAGAGCCTGTAATGCTATCAGGCAGCAGCTTGGAGGTCACTGCCGATACCCTGCGTTTACGTGAACAGCCAGGGACAAGTGGCAAAATCATCACGCAGCTCTCACGTGGACAGATCGCCAAAGTCTCCGGAACTCCCTCGGTAGTTGGCTGGATTCACATCTCAACTGAGGTGGCTGGCAAAACGCTGACAGGATTTGTTTCGACAAAGTATGTTAAATTGGTTGCCTCTACGAATGTATCTCCGGAATTTGTAGCGACAGCCTCCCGCCCAAATTTGCATGAGCCTTCATTCCCCGAACTTGTGGTCCGACAGGTCCATTCTCATGTCGCTGATATGCACTCGTTTCGCTTGGGCTGAATTCTATTTTATTTCCATGACCCGCACAATCCAGATACTGCCAACGGCAACAGTGCGGCATTTCATTCAATGGCGTATCAAGGATCAACCCTGAACCAATGTTGCAAGCACGGGAGATGGCGGCCACAATTGAAGCGGTGAAAGGTGCCGAACACAGAAATTCCGCTCAGGCACCCTCGCTTTCCAGCACCAAACCAAACGCATATTCCGAATCCCATGCCCAGCAACTTTTCCTCCATCGGTTTTGAAATGGCTGTCCGCCCTGGTCAACAACGGCGGGCCGGCCAGCGTGCTGCGGATGAGCCTTTCACGCTCGTCGTCATGGCGGACTTCACGGGCCGGGCCAGTCGAGGTGTGGTGGAGCCTCTGCATCCGAGTCGGCTGCGCACGATTGATGTGGATACCTTGGCGCGGGTGCTCGCGCAGTTTGGCACGCGACTGCAACTCAGCGGGGCGACGTTTCCTGGCGGGACGCTTGAACTGGAGATGACCTCGATGGACGACTGGCATCCGGACTCACTGCTCGCCAAGATTCCTTGGCTGGCGGAGCTGATGGCGGTGAGTAGGCTGCTGCGGAATCCGGCCACGGCGGATCAAGGCCGGGCTGCCTTGGCGGCTTGTATAGGCCGTGCCCATAGTGAGCCCACGGAATCGCCCGCCACTGCTGCTGCGCCGGAATCCGACGAAGACACGTTTGCCCGCTTGATGGGGGGTGCACTGCCAGCAAAGCAGGCCACAGCACCCGCCTCCCCGCTGAATGCCTTCATCCAGCAGGCCATCGCCCCGCATGTGACTGCCGCGCCAGCGGCTTGGCTAGCGGGTGCTCAGGCTGCCGTGGCAATGGAACTCCACAGCCGACTCCGTGCCATCCTGCATCACCCGGATTTCCAGGCGCTGGAGGCCGCGTGGCACAGCGTGGACATGCTGGTGCGCCGCATCGAGTCGCATGATGAAATCCGCCTGCTCGTGCTGGATGCTTCCATGGCCGAGCTACAGGCCGACCTCGCGGCCCAGCCGCAGGCGGAGGAATGTGTGCTGTTCCGACTGCTAAGGGACCGCCAGCCTGGACTGCTCGTTGGGAATTTCACCTTCGGCCGGACGGCAGATGATCTGCGCACGCTGGGGTCCTTGGCGGAAGTGGCTGCCAGTCTCTCCGCCGCCTTCGTCGCCAGCGCCACCCCTGCCCTGGTGGGCTGTGACTCGCTGGCCCAGCACCCCGATCCCGATGACTGGACATTCAGCCTCCCCGAGGACGCGGCGGCGGCTTGGAAAGCCCTCCGCAACTCCCCACATGCCGCGCACGTCGGCCTGACGGCACCACGCTTCATGTCTCGGCTACCCTATGGAAAGGTTGGGCATCCCATCGATACCCTGGCCTTTGAAGAACTGCCCGCCGATCCCGCCCATGAGGCCTTCTTGTGGGGACATTCCTCCGTCCTCATTGCCTGCGCCGTGATCGACGCCATCCAGGCTGGTGACACACACCTCGCCGAGTTCACCGGCGGCGAGATCGGCGAGCTGACCATTCATCCCTACACCGAGGACGGGGAAAAGGTGGTGAAGTCTTTTGCTGAGGCCTGGCTCAGCGACCGCGCCGAAGAACGCCTGCTACGCGCTGGCATGATCCCCGTCGTCCCGGTCAAAAACAGCGACACCATCCGCATGAACCACCTGAGCTCCATCGCCCAAGAGAGCATTGCTTTAAGGATAGGCGGTTGAGCGTGCCCCCTTCAAACGTTGATTCCGTAACCACGCCGTCGAACGGTGTCGGCCTAAATTTGTAGGCACGTTTCGCCAGAACGTGGACAGGCGTCCGAATTCGGGTGAATGCGCCCACACCCACTAGACTCGATCTCGTGAACATTGAGATCACGGACCTTCATTCCAAGTCATTGTTCGATTCAAGTGACTCAATCTTCCATTGATTGGGATGGTTCTTCCATTTTCTGAACTCAAGTTGCCATTACCTGAGGCAAAAAAATGATTTACTGAACTCAAGAAATCGTTTCCCGGACTGAAGAATCCCATTCTTGAAGGCAATGATTCAAAAAAGCCCTCAAGGATTGGAAACATTGCCTGAATCTATCATTTCCTGAACTCAAGAAATGAAAAAAGCATGTCAGGGAATGGCCACTTCAATCCAGAAAACCGAACATTAGGGCGAAAAAAGCCTGGGATTGACTCATCGAAGGCGCGCTTGCCATGGTTTTTTGGAATCCATGGGCGGTAAGAGCGCTGCGCTGGCACCTGCCGCTGAAATATCCCGAGCCTGTCAGAAAGTTTGTGTGGAGGGGGAAACCCGAGGACAGGAATAGATGAGAAGAACCAAAACGAAGGAAGACAAAGCGCTCGATGAGGCGCTGGACGTATTGATCGCCAAAAGCGGACATTCACCAGAGGCGATC